>JBDHGH010000028.1:0-53476 GCA_039589995.1 Gemmatimonadota bacterium
GGTGGCGAAGATGTTCGCCCAGGTGATCTTCACCGCTCTCAAGAAGTCGCCGACGGGAAGTTGCCGCAGCCTCGTCAGCACCAACAAAATGGCGAGCAAGGCGTAGGGCGCCCAGGCGAGCCCGATGGGGATGCGGCGCCTGTCCGTTGGCTCCTCTGCTGGCGATTCATCGATTCCGCGCCAGTTGGACGGCCAGGCACTGGCGGTGTCGAAGTCCCAGCTGTCTTTCGGTAGCAGGAAGCCGCGCTGGGCGGCGAAAGTGACGATCACCAATCCAACGGCCGCTCCCAGCAGCGAGGGAAACTCGGGTCCCAGGAAGACGCCGGTCAGAAAGTACGGGACAGTGAAGGCCAAGCCTCCGAAGATGGCGAAGGGTACGATGGACAGCCCTTCCGTCCACGATTTGTTCTTCCCGAAAAAGCGCGTCGTCATCATGACCATCAGCGTCGGCATGAGGATGCCGGCGATGGCGTGCAGGCCAACGACGTACATCGTGATGGTCTGTCTGTAGGCCTCGAAGCTCAGGCCGACGCGACTGAGCGTGGCCGTCAGTTCCGGGCTGGCCAGGCCGTCGGTAACACCGATGAGGATGGGCGTTCCGACGGCGCCGAACGTGACGGCCGTGCTCTGGATCATCATGCCGATCATCACGGCCGCTGCAGCCGGGAAGCCCAGCGCCACCATCAAGGGAGCGACAACGGCGGCCGGGGTGCCGAAGCCGGCAGCCCCTTCGATGAACGATCCGAACAGCCAGGCGACGATGACGATCTGTACGCGGCGGTCGTCGCTGATCGCGTGGAAGCTGCGCCGGATGGAAGCCACGCCGCCGGAATACTCGAGCGTCTTCAGCAGCAGAATCGCGCCGAAGATGATGAACAGCAGGTCGAACGTGATGAACAGCCCCTGCACCGAGGAGGCGGCGATGTAGCGAGCGTCTACTTTCCACACGCTCCAGGCCAGCACGACGGCGGCGACGTAGACCAGGGGCATCGCCCACTTAGCGGGCACGCGGAATCCGACCAGCAGGATGCCCGCGATGAGGATCGGTGAAACCGCTACGAGAGCTTGAAGGCTGAGGCTCATCGACCGTCGCTCTTTCTACAAGTCATAGTCTGTCGTCGAACACGATGGCGTGGATCTGTTTCGGGCCGTGAACGCCCAGCGTGAGATTCAGTTCTATGTCCGCCGATTTGCTCGGGCCCGTGACAAAGGCGAGCTGCGCGCTGTCGCGTACGAAGTCGCCGAGTCTCTGCTGTTGCCGGAGCACAGCGAGCCACGCTTCGACTGTCGGATAGACCGCCGATACGGGTACCATAACAATGTGTCGGTATGGGAGGAGGCTGGCTGCTCGGCTTCTGCCCTTCGCCGGCGCGAGGACGATGGAACCGGTCCCGGCGAAAGCCGCATCGACGCCGGTCAGTCCGATCGCCGCTGCCCCCGCCCGCTTGCGGTCCGCATCGTCGTGTAGATCGTCAGGAACGAACAGTTTGACGCCGGCATCCGTGAGATATTGTCCGATGCCGGGCAGCGGCAGTTCATCGGGATCCCAACTCAGAATCTCTCGCGACCTCGAGCCGTTGCTATCCTGTGGTTGATCGGATTCGGATTCCCACAACCGTATGCGCTCGAGGATTCGCGCCGCGACCTCGGAGCTGTCAGCGACGACTTCGTAGCTACCGCTCACCGTCTCTAGGCATTCACCGAATATTTTCGCGAGGGCGAGTGGGTCGCCTTCAGCGCGAGTTACGGTCATCGGCACGTCTGGCCTGCTGACTCCTTCAGGCCCTCGGAACAATTGGCGAGGATCGTCAAGCACGCGTCGCAGGCGTGACAGGATGTCGGCTCGGGCGTCCGGCTTCGAGCTACTCATCCGACCCTCCTCGGTGGGCTTGTCGCCGATCGCGCCACAGCTGCTGGAAACTCTTGTCGGGGACCCGAGGCAACTCGCGGGTTCGCGCCCACTTGTTCAGAGGCGGTGGAAGAACCGGTAAACGCCGTGCCATTCGCGCCAGATTCTGGAGACGCTGAAATCGCGCCGGCGACTCTACGGATCTTGTGTAGGCGCGAATCGCGGCGCGCTCGAACTTGGGTGTAGATCCGTTCTCGACCATGTCGGATCGCAGATCGAGCAGCAGGCGTGGCAGATCGATCTTCACTGGGCAGACGTCCCGACAGACGCCGCATAGCGAGCTGGCGTAGGGCAGCTCTTTGTATAAGGTGGGATCGTCGGCCAGCAGGAGGGCGGCGTCTCCATAGCCGCGCTCGAGCATGCGGGCGCGACCGTTATCAAGCAAGACGACGTGCATCTCTTCCGGACCGTCCGCGTGCCCCGGTCGTCGCGGTCCGCTGCTCATCGAGAAGTAGACCGACACGCTCTGTCCCGTCGCGTTCCGGGATGCTGCTTGCCAGAGCAGCGCCGCGTCTTCAACGGTTTGGACGACCTTTTCTATTCCGGCGACGGCCACGTAGACGCGGGGCATGCTGGTTACCATGCGGCCGTTGCCTTCGTTGGTGATGATGCAGACGGTGCCGGTCTCGGCGATGGCGAAGTTGCAGCCGCTGATACCCATGTCGGCGTCGAGGAATTCTTTTCGAAGTCGATGACGCGCGGCGGCGCACATCACCGTGGGGTCATCGGTCGGTGGCATGCCCAGCTCGCGCTGGAACAACTCGCTGATGTCTTCGACTCGCTTGTGGATGACCGGTGCGATGATGTGGCTCGGCGGCTCGTTCGCCAGCTGGACGATGTACTCGCCGAGATCGGTTTCGACTACATCGACTCCGATCCTCTCGAGAGCGTCGTTGAGGCCGATCTCCTCGGTGACCATCGATTTCGACTTCACTACGCGTTGCGCGCCGCTCGATTGAGCGATTTCCCGCACGATCTGCATCGCCTCCGCGGCATCGCGCGCCCAGTGGACCACACAACCGTTGGCGGTCAGGTTGGCCTCAAGTTGCTCGAGTGTGGCTGGAAGGTTCTCAATCGCGGACTGGCGTATCGCGCGGGCCTCGTCGCGCAGACGCGGGTTGTCCACGGCCTCCAGGGCCAGCCTCCGCTGACCGCTCAACCGTGACGTCGCCCGATCTAGAGCGGTTCGCTGCGCCTCGTCTCCGAGTGCCTGTTCCAGCCGTTGCCGATAAGGCGCGCCGACGTCAACGATCATCGGACACCGCCTTCTTCCCGCCTTCGACCGCCGTGCCGTTCAGCACTTCCGCGATATGCACCGCACGGCAATCGTGGCCTTCTCTTTTGAGGAGCCCGTTGATGTGGGTCATACAGCTGACGTCGTTCATGACCACGGCGTCGGCCCCGGACTCTCGGATGCTGCGAGTCTTCCGCCGCCCCATAGCGGTGCTCAGCTCGGCGTTCTTCACGGCGAAAAGGCCGCCGAAGCCGCAGCACTCGTCGGCGCCCGACAACTCGACCATCTCGGCTTCCTCTGCGGCAGCCAGAAGTGCACGAGGTTGATCGTCCACGCCCAACTCGCGGAGTAGGTGGCAACAGGCATGGTAGGTCAGCCTGCCCGGGTAACGAGCGTCGATCCTTTCGACACCCAGCACATCGACCATGTACTGGGTGAGCTCGCAGGTGATCGGCTGAAGTCGTGCGGCCCGGGCCCGATCGCCCTCATGCCCCGGCTCGGCGAACAAGACTTGGAAGAAGTGGGTGACCATCGCAACGCAGCTGCCGCCGGGCGCCACGATGGCGTCGATCTCTCCGTTCTCGACCAGCGGCGCGAAGACATCCAGGAAGTGCCGAGCCATCCTGCGGGCTTCGTCCCGATAGCCGGCATTGAAGGCTGGTTGTCCGCAACAGGTTTGTTTCTCGGGGACGAGTACCGTTGCGCCGTGCTTCTCGAGCAGGTCCACTGCGGCCTGGCCGACGCTCGGGTAGAGGGCGTCCACCATGCACGTGACGAAAAGCGCGACTCGAGGCCGTGCGAATGGAGGCGTTGCGCTCATCGATCGCGCCCGTAGCCGACGGGTCAGTTCGGCGGCGGCGGTTTGATCTCGTATTCCCGCGGCGGCTCCATATCGAGGAGGTTCTGGACGAAGTAGTCCCAGGTGCGTCGGATCACGTAAGGCTCGTACAGGAATCGGTGGTTCCGGTTCGGCATTACGATGAGATCGAAGTCCTTGTTGTGTTTGATGAGCTCGTCGACCAGCAGCAGGGTGGCGTTGGGATGCACATTGTCATCTAGGGAGCCGTACATCAGCAACAACTTGCCCTTCAGGTTAGCCGCCATGTTGTGGTTGGCCTGCGAGTCGTAATTGTCGGTCCCGTCCTCGTTGCGTACCAGTTGGCCTTGGTAACGCTCGGCCCAAGCGTAGAAGTAAGCGCGGTTGTCGTGGTTGCCCGCAGACGAGACCGCGACTTTGAAGAAGTCGGGGTAGCGCAGGATCGCGTCGGTAGACGAGAAGCCTCCGCCGGAGTGACCGAAGATAGCCACTCGATCGAGATCGATGGGGTATTGGGCAGCCAACTGCTTGATCGTTTCGATGTGCTCGGGGATGCCATTGTCTCCCATGTCGCCGTACCAGCGGTCGTGGAAGGCTTTGGATCGATACGGTGTGCCCATGGCATCGAGGGTCACGACGATGAACCCGAGTTCGGCCAAGGCGTGCGGTTGGCCAGACGGATCGGGCCTGAAGCCGCGCCAGCCGATGGGTCCGACCTGGGGCCCTGGATAGATGTAGTCGATGATGGGGTAGCTTTTTTCTTCATCGAAATCGGGCGGAAGATAGAGGAAACCGTGTACGTCGGTGACGCCGTCTCGCGCCTTCACGATGAAGTGCTCTGCATGACGCCATCCCGCTTCCAGCAGGCGATCGATGTTCGCTTCCTGCAAAGTCTGCAAGACTCGTCCGTCTCGGCCGCGGAGTACGGTGACCGGGGCTTCGTCGCGGGTCGAGTATGTATCGACGAAGTAGTCGCCGGATGGCGAGACGCTGACGTTGTGGTCAGCGTCCTCCGGAGTGAGGAGTTGGAGGCTCGAGCCATCCAGTTTCACGCGGTACAGGTGGCGATGGTAGATGTCGCGGTCCCGCTCGCGGCCCACGGCGGTGAAGTACACCCAGCCGTTCGACTCATCTACGAGCATGAGCGTCACCACGACCCAGGGTCCCGAGGTGATCTGGTTCTTGAGCGCTCCCGTATTGGCATCGTAGAGGTAGAGGTGACCCCAGCCGTCACGTTCGGAGAACCAGATCGCTTCGTCGCCACCCGAAATAGCGCGCCAGTTCGGTACCTCACCCAGGTCGAGATTGAGCTCGACGAAGGTTGGGCCGCTTTCGTCGATAATCGCGCGTGCTTCGCCGGTGGCGGCGTCCGCGACCATCAGCGTGACCTGGTTGCGCTCGCGACCTGCGTGGGTGAAGTAGAGTTGGCCGCTATCGGCGCCCCACCGTGCCGTGACCCAGATCGAGTCTTCGGCCATGGCCCCGAAGTCCATCGGCTGTGGGTCTACATTCACCCGGGTGCTGTTCCTCGCTTCGACATCGAAGATGTAGATGTCGAGCATCGGTATGATCGAATCGCCGGGGAGCGCGTACTTGTAAGAGTGCAGCTTGGCGCGGCCGGGGGCGGTCTCGAGCAGATGAAACGATTCGACAGCGCGCTCGTCCAACCGAAGCGTGGCGATTCTCTTCGAGTCGGGCGACCAGATGAGTACGGGCCGTTGCTCCGTATCGTTTCGACGACCCGTGACCACGTAGCAGCATCCCTCGGGGTTCACCGCGTAGCCGTAGTGCTCCTCGCCGTCGTCGCTGAGCTGGATCGAATCGCCGGTCCCGGCGTCCCGCACCCACAGATTCTCTTCGTACTCGAAGGGGATCCAGCGGCCGTCCGGGGACGCTACTTCTGTAATGGGATCGACGGATGTGGAGTCCGGGCCCGTGCAACTGTAGGCAGTCAGGTCGCACGTCCAGCGTGCCTTGGGCTTTGTGTTGAAACGAATGTACTGCCCGTCGTCGACGTACTCGAATTCGCTGAAGGGCAGCTTGTTCGGTTCGTACGATGTGTCGGCGGCGACCGAGAGGGCGGCGGCCAGCCGAACGTGATCGAAGGCCGAGCGCTGGGAGCGGGCTCCGGGGTCAACGACGAGGAACTCGAAGCCGTCGACGGTTCGGTTCCGATACCAGAACCGGTCGCCCTCCAGCCACTGAGGGTCGACGCTCGTCCCCGACACCAATCGCTGCGCGTTCCAGCTGAGGAACCTCTCTGCGCGAGCGTAGTCGGCTGCGGTCATCTGGGCGCTCGCGGATACCGCCAGAGATGCCAGTGCGATGCCGATCATGGCCGCTACCACGGTCGCTCTTGCGTCCACTCGTGGGGTTTTCATGGCTTCGTGTCCCGGGCTCTTTCGTAGATCAAGGTAGGAAGTGGGTCGACCCGCACGGCCAGCCCGTCTGTCGGCAGGATAGTCCCACCGTAGCCGAGCCGCTAGGCCGAAACCACACCAAGATCGGCACAAAACGGTGATCGAGCGAACTCGGATCTCTGACCGGTCAACATGACCGATTTGTGGCCTTGCAGCCTGCGAACATCATTGCAGGGCGAGTGAGATATCTTCATGTTTTTCAACGTATTAGATGGCTCGATCGCCCATTCCTAGTGTGGCACAGCGATTGCCCCTAGCCCTTGCACCCCCTCCTGCCACCCGCCCGCGTTAAGACCGAAGAAAGCCCCAATCCGCAGATCACGATCGAACGCCCTGCTGGCGGAGCACTACCGGATGCCTTTACCAAGTGCAATATCTTCCAGTGGAATTGGGAGCAGTTCGTGGACAGCCGAGAGAAGAAGCCCGTCGATGCCGTTGACGTCGATGTGGCGCAGCTCCGTGCGTGGATGAACTCTGATCCGGTAAACAACGGAGCGAGCTTGATCTACATTGAAGTGATTTCGCCCGACCCGAGCGTGCCCAAGCCAGTCGAGACCGACGCGACCAACGACGGGTTCTACCCCGCGGTTCGCATCAAGAACGGGCAGCAACTCCCCGGTCCGCTTACAATCGCTACGGATCAGCCGCTGTATGTTTGGGGCGACTTCAACACGATCAACAAGCAGCCCTCGGCGGTCGCCGGCGATGCCTATCAGGTGCTCTCCAACGCATGGGATGACAACGATCACAAAATTCTACGGTTGGCGAACGGTGCCGGGATGACTATCGCGGCGCCGACGACCATCAACACGTCGATTCTGGCCGGTAACAGCGCGACGACCTGCGATGTCGTTGAGGATCCGGGTTGCACCACATCCGCGTACGGAGGAGGGTTCGAGAACTTCCCGCGATTCAACGAGAAATGGAGCAACGTCGAGTACAAGTTCCGCGGTTCCCTCGTCGTTCTCTGGCAAGCGAAACTTGCGCTCGGCACTTTCTACCGCGGCTCGGCGGACTACTACAACCCTCCCATTCGTAACTGGGGCTTCGACCTCGACCTGCTCGATCCAGCGAAGATGCCGCCGGGCACGCCGGTGGTGGGGAGCATCATCAAGACAGCCTTCAGAGACGTCTATTAGAAGACGACCGATTAGACCCTCGCCGCTCTGGGGCTGCCACATCTGGCAGCCCCTTTTCTTTTGCGTTACTTGTTCCAGTGAAATTCAAGACTGCTGCGAGGTGCACGTGCTTGAGGTCGTGGTCATTGGGTCGGGTATCGCCGGGTTCGCTTCCGCGCTGGCTCTGTGGGAGCGCGGGGCTGGCGTCACGGTGGTCGATGGGAATCGGCCGGGCGCCGGGGCCACGGGAGCTTCCGCGGGGATGCTGGTGGCGCAGTACGAGGCCAGCCCGGACGACTTGTTTCGGCTGGACCTGGAGAGCCGACGCCGCTACCCGGAATTCACGGCCAGGATCGAAGAGCTGGCCGGCCGCAACCTCCACTTGCGGTGGGACGGGATGCTGGTAGCCAACCTGTCTCGATCGGAACACGATGAGGCAGAGCTGACGGTGCGTTGGCAACGGCGGTTAGGCGCTGAGGCAGAGCTTCTGGATCCGCGGCAGGCGGCAGAGCTACAGCCTGGCGTAAGTCCGAATGTCATCTCGTACCTTTGGTTTCCGGGTGAGGGCCAGCTGGACGCACAGCTTCTGGCCGAAGTCCTGGGCGACGCGCTGTCGCGCACTGAAATACGCCTGATCCATGACAACGCCGCTGCCGAGGTCCTCTCGAGTTCCGGAGCGGTGACAGGTGTTGGCATGGCCGATGGACGACGACTGGATGCCGACGCGGTCGTGCTGGCGGCTGGCGCCTGGTGTTCCCAGGTCGGCGGCCAACCGCGCACTGTCCCGGTCCGCCCCGTGAGGGGGCAGATGCTGCGATTCGCGGCGAGGGGAATCGCGCTGGACCGATTGGTAGCCAGTCATGCGGGGCGCTACCTGGTGCCGCGAGACGACGGAACGATCCTGGCCGGCAGCACCATGGAGGAGGTCGGGTTCGACCGATCCATCACAGAAGACGGCATGCGGGCCATCCACGAGTCGGTGACCGAGTTGGTCCCGGCGCTGGGGGGTCGTAAACCGACAGAGCGCTGGGCGGGGCTGCGTCCGATCAGCGCCGATCGGCTACCGATCATCGGGCCGGATCCCGATCTGATTGGCCTGTTCTACGCCACCGGGTACGGACGCGACGGCATCCTCCTGTCTCCGTCGGCCGGCTCCATCGTTGCCGATCTGGCGGTGGGCAAGGAGCCCGAGTTCGATTGGAGCCCGTTCCGACCGGACCGATTCGACGCTGGCGAGAATTGACGTGCTGCCATGGTTGGATATCATTCGCCCGCCTGCGACGCTAGGCGGGCTTCGCGCATCTAGCTTGGGTAGACTGCAACCATAAACAGAGGTGTAAGGTTATGGGTCCAAACCGCATCGGCCTACTGGGACTTTCCTTGATGGCCACTATTTCCGTGGGTTCTCTCCAGGCTCAAACCGAAGAGCACCTCACCAAACCCGACGCGACGTACCCGGAAGGGCTCGCCCTAGTGCAGACGGTGCGCGAGCTATCGGACGGCCGAGTCATGGTGGCCGACCCGCTCGGTCAGATTCTCATCATCGTCGACTTGAAGGCGGGGACCGCGGACACGCTGGGCGGCGTCGGACAGGGGCCGGAGGAGTATCGTCAGCCCGATGCTGTTTACGCTCTACCGGGAGATGCGACGCTGCTGGTCGATCTCGGTAACGCGAGGCTCACAACGGTCGGCCCGGACGGAAGCTTCGGCGAGACCATGTCGATCACGAAAGGCCAGCCTGGGCCGGGTGGCGGATTGGTGATGATCATCCCCCGCGGGGTCGACTCGCAGGGGCGACTGTACTTCCGTCCCTTCGGCGGGATGCGACGGGGCGTTCCGGATTCGACGGCGGTGGCGCGGTACGATCGCGGCAGCGATGCCATCGACACGATCGCGAAGGTGAAGCTGCCGGACATGAAGCAATCCACGTCCGGTGGAGCCAACAATCAGTCCGTAATGATTCGGCCGGTTCCGTTGAGCCCCGAGGATGCCTGGGCGGTGGGCTGGGACGGGCGCGTGGCGATCGCCCGGGCCAGCGACTATCACCTGGAGTGGATTCATCCCGATGGTCAGATCGTGACGGGTTCGGCGGTCGAGTATGATCCCGTCGGCATCGAGACGGCTGACAAGGAAGAATGGGCAGAAGGCCTGGCCAACGGGCTGAGCGTTTCGATGGCTATCGAGAACGGACAGCGGCGCATCCAGTTTGGGCGTGGCGGCGGTAGCAGCAACCCGGACCTCGACAGCTTCGAGTGGCCCGATGCGAAGCCGGCGTTCGTCGCCAGCGGCGTGTTCGTTACGCCGGAAGGCGATGCGTGGGTACAACGCAGCGTGTCGGCCGGAGAGCCGGTTCGCTTCGACGTGTTTGGGACCGATGCGGAATTGAAGAGCCTCGTGACGATTCCGGCTGGCAGCGACGTCGTCGGTTTCGGCGCCGGAACCGTATACGTCATCAGTACGGACGACCTCGGGCTGCAGTGGCTGCAGCGCTACAAGAGATCAACGACCTGACGGTCCGCCAACAACGGTGGTGCGACGAGGGGCAACCGTCAGGTTGCCCCTCTTTGCTGCTCGCCTGTCTCTGTAGCTTCGTCAGTCGATCTTGAAGGAGAGAGTCACGCGGGCGCGGAAGCGCACGACGTTTCCATCCTCCATCGTCATATCCAGTTTGGTGACCTCGGCAATCCGCAGGTTCTTCAGGCTCTCGCCCGCCTTGTTGACGGCGGCTTTGGCCGCATCTTCCCAGCCGTTTGTGCTGGTCCCGACCAGCTCAATGACCTTGTAGACGCTATCGGCCATGGTTTCTCCTCCTGTGGGGGTGGTCGCTGAAGGATCGAAGTCTGTGCGGAATCTGA
The DNA here is from genome assembly GCA_039589995.1 of Gemmatimonadota bacterium. Taxonomy (GTDB): domain Bacteria; phylum Gemmatimonadota; class Gemmatimonadetes; order Palauibacterales; family KS3-K002; genus JBDHGH01. The sequence goes on from JBDHGH010000028.1 coordinate 10,354, forward strand.
GGCCGCGAGCGTGGGGTCGCTAGGGGGGCTGGCCGAGTCGCTGGTGAGGCGACCCGGCTACTGCAGACTCTGTAGAAGCAAGAGCGCTTCGTCGCGACCTTCCCGGGTCAGGGCGATCTTGCCGCCGGCTGCCGTCTCGAATAGGTGGTGATCGGTTTCTACCTGAGACGAAACGTTCTTTGCCGTGGGAGATGCCTTGGGCGCGTAGTCGAGTCGGCGGAACACCTTAGTCACATCTTTAGGTGCCACACCCTTCCGATGGTGAGCCAGCACCAGCAGCAGCTCTTCACCAAACGTACTCGTGCGTGGAAGGATTTCGTGAGTGAAGCGTTCTTCGTCGAGAGTTTCGAACGATATCGGTCCCGTCGGCTCTTCGCTGCCCGCATCGGTCTTCGCGGTCTGCTGTACGAAATCGAGATCCACTACGTCCTCATCGTCGGCATCGACGGTGGGTAGCGGTGGGGTGTCGGCTTCTAGCGGCTCGATCACATCCTCGCCGGCCTCCACTAACTCGATGTACTCACGCAGCAAGGCCATCCGCTTGTCGATGGTCGTGGTGTGAGTCTCGAGCTTCGTGATATGGGTCTCAGTCTGCTCGATCTGGCCCTTCAGATCCTCGATCTGTTGAGTGAGCGACTCGATGTGGCGGCGCGCCGCTCCTATCTGGTCGTGCGTGCCGGAAAGAGTGGCTTCCTCGCGGGCCAGTCGGCCTTGTAGGTTCTCGAGATCTCCCATGGCGTTTTCTAGACGTAGAGTGTTCGGTGTGCGTTTCCGTAAGGGCAGGAACAACGGGGGGTTACGTGAAATCTCTCAGATTGGCCTCGTTCGGGCAAGGTCTGGCCTCCGGTGGCGCACGGCCCCGGGACCCTAGAATCGGCCGAGAAGCCTTGGGGTTCGTAGGTTATTGTCCCGCTTGTAATTGCCAGCTTGTCATGGTAATTTTAGATACCCTTCCCCCTTATCTGTCGTATTTTCGGCAGGCCCCGCCTAGAAGAACGTTATCCAGGAGTAAGCCGTGTCGCTGATAGTCGGTATACGCTGCGCCGACAGTGTGGTCCTTGCCGCCAGTGGTCCCGAAACGATGCCGTCCGAGGATGGGTTGGCACCTGCGCGGCAATGGGCAAAGAAGGTCCGCGTTATTGGAGGTCGTGCGGTTCTGGGCGTGTCCGGGCACGACGGTCTGGCCCAGGAGCTGACGCTGTCGCTAGAGCGCGCGCTGGACGACACCGATCCGAGCGACGCCGCCGAGGACGTATTGCGCTCGTCGATCCGTGACGCTCTGGCGGCTCCTATCCAGCGCACGGTGGCAATACATCGAACGCTTCAAGGGCTTCCCGGATACGGTATCACCTCGAATGAGTACGTGGTGAGCCAATCGATGGTGGCGCTCCCGGTGAAGGACTCGCTGCGCCTTTATGTGCAGGACCCGGAGTGCTCGCTCACCGAAATAACCGACGAGTTGTCCTATGCCGCGATCGGTTCGGGACGAGCGGTTGCCGATCCGTTTCTTTCATTCCTGCGTGAGGTCACCTGGACGGATCGACAGCCGAACCAAGCGCGCGGTGAGCTAGCCGCCTACTGGACCGTACGACACGCGATCGACAACAACCCGACTCACCTGACCTATCCCATTCAGCTCGTAGTCATGGCGCGTCGTTCTGACGGATCGATCGATGTCATCGAGCGCGGCGACCGCGAAATGGCGGCCATCGCGCAAGTGATGGAGTCGAACCTGGAGTCGATTCGGAAGAACTTCCTGGCCGAGCCGCGTGGCGTCGGAAGCAGCAGCGGCGGCAGTGTCGGCGGCGGCGGCAGTGGCAGCGGGCCCGCCCAGCGGGCCAAGGAGCCCTCGAGCAAGCCGACTCGCAAGCGGGTTCCGGAGGTCCGTCTGAAGCTCGAGCCGCCCGACCCGAGCCGTGGCCCGTCCAGCTGGTAGAGAAACACCCCCGATCTCTGCTCCCATCCCATCATCCACGTCGGTTGTGGGCAAGAAAGGCGCTTCCGGCCCCACCGTTGCAACCGTGTGGTCCGTCAGCCTCTCTAAATAGGTAGAAGGGGGTTGGTGCTTGCTACTGCCCCGGGGCTGGCTCATCTTGCCTCGCGCAGCAGTCGAGCTTCATGGTTCTCACGAGGGCTGAATTTGCGGGCCAATGAGCGATAGTGAGTCTAGGCTTCGTGTCTTCTTGTCGGAGCTGCGGCGCCGGCGCGTATTCCGCGTCGCCGTCGTGTACGCCATTGTGTCTTTCGCCCTCCTGCAACTCGGCGAGATCGTCTTTCCAGCGCTGAAGCTGCCCGATTGGAGTCTCACCCTTCTCGTCGCTCTCATCATCCTGGCTTTCCCAGTCGCCATGGTTCTGGCTTGGGCCTTCGATGTCACCCCCGAAGGGGTCGTCCGCACCGAAGCGTTGCCGGAGGAGACCTCACCATTTCGCGCGAAGTCGAGAGTGCCGGCTCTGATTGCTGTGGGAGTCGTATCGGTCGCGACAGCCGGCACCGGTCTGTATGTCTTGCCCAAGCTGCCCACCTGGTTTGGTGCGGAGTCGGCGCCGGCGGCTGTGTCGCGAGACTCGAGAACGAAGCTGGTCGTGTTACCCTTCGTGAATCTCGGGTCGCCGGTGGACAAGTACTTCGCGGACGGCATTACGGAGGAGATAACCGCCCAGCTCGCGAGCATCCAGGGACTGGGCGTCATCGCCCGGACGACCGCCATCCAATACAAGAACACGGACAAGACCGTATCGGAGATCGGTGATGATCTGGGTGTCGACTACGTCCTCGAGGGGACGATCCGTTGGGAGACGCTTCCCGACGGAACTAGCCGCGTGCGAGTGACTCCGCAGTTGATTCGCGTCGAAGATGCCACCCACGTCTGGGCTCACATATATGAAGAGCCCATGGAGAGCGTGTTTCAGGTCCAGTCTGCAATCGCCGAGCGTGTCGTCGATGAGCTCGGTGTCACCCTCGTCGAATCGGAGCGCCTGGCGCTTAGGACCGAGAGTACACAGAACGTCGATGCCTACCAGTTCTATCTGCTCGGCAACCAGTACCTGCAGAGTGCCTCGGCCACAGGCTCACAACAGGCCCTCGAGATGTTCGAGAAAGCACTCGAGCTTGATCCGAACTTCGAGTTCGCTCAGAAGAAGCTGGCGGAAGCGTACGCGAATCTGTATTGGGGTCGCTTCAAGCTTCTGGTCGGAGTCGTGGAAGTCGACTACGTGGACGCCGCTGAGGATCTCTACGTGGAATCGTTCGGCGCCGACTCCGCGGGCTACTACCTGGTCAAGGGCATCCTGCTGGGGCGAGCCGGCCAACCGGCGGCCGCTGAGGCTCTCTACGACACGGCGCGCGCCGTTCTGGAGCCGATGATCGCGAATATACCCGGGGATGCGAGGCTGCACGCGCAATTGGGGCTCGCCTATGCCGGGTTGGGGCGCAAGGACGCAGCGATTCAGGAGGGCAGGCGCGCGACGGAACTGATGCCACTCGCGGAGGATGCGTATGCTGGTGCCGCCATGGCTGATAATCTGGCCCACATCCTTACGATCGTCGGCGAGCACTCTCAAGCTATCGAAGAGATCCGGGCGATTCTGGTCGTCGACGCGCCGGTCTCGGCGCCGTGGCTGAGCGTCGATCCCACCTGGGATCCGTTGCGTGATGAGCCCGATTTCCGCAGCCTTCTCGAGGTTGGTGGGTAGACCGCCTTACTGCGGTTGCGACAGAGGGCCCGACCCGCTTTCTTCCTGGCACAACGAAACAACCCAACGACGGCAACAACGGTCCGGAAGGAGATCCGTATGCGTCCAAGAGCGACCGTCATCTGGACATGGCTCGCACTAGCCGCGATTCAAGTCGCGTGTTCGGTGGACAACGGGGGTGAGGAAGTCACCGACGAGCTCATCGCGCAGGCGCGTGAGATACACGAGAACGTCATCACCATCGACACGCACGATGACATCCCACCGAACTTCGCGACGGCGGAGGTGGACCCGGGTGTAAGGGGCGATCGGCAGGTCGATATCCCGAAGATGCAGGAAGGCGGCTTGGACGCCGGGTTTTTCATCGTCTACGTGGGCCAGACCGAACGGACGCCTGAGAACTATGCCACCGCCAAGGCCGATGCGTTGACGAAATTCGAGTCGATCCATCGCATGACCCAGATGTATCCGGACAAGATCGAGCTGGCTTATAGTCCCGACGATGTCGAGCGCATCCACGCCGAAGGCAAGTTGGTGGCGTGCATCGGCATCGAGAACGGATATGTGATCGGGAAGGACCTGGATCTCCTCAAGAAGTATCACGAGCTCGGTGCCCGCTATATCACGCTCGCCCATGGCGGTCACAACGACATCGCCGACTCCTCGACCCCGCGGGAGCGGCTTGGAGACGCGGAGAGCGAACACAATGGTATCAGCGAGTTTGGCGAGGCGGTCATCGAGGAGATGAACCGCTTGGGCATCCTCGTCGATGTCTCTCATATCTCCAAGCAGGCATCCATCGATGCGGCGCGCCTTTCGCGGGCGCCGATCATCGCATCGCATTCCGCGACGACTGCGTTGGCCGACCATCCCCGCAACATGGACGACGAGCAGCTGCTGGCCCTGAAAGAGAACGGGGGAGTGATCCAGACCGTCGGGCTGGGCTCGTTCGTGAAGGTTCAGCCAGAGAAGGAGGCGGCGGTCGATGCCCTGAGGCTGGAGATGGGGATTACCAGCTGGGAGGCGTACCGCAGCCTATCCGACGAACAGCTGGCGACCTACGAGGCCGGCGTCGCCGAGCTCGACGAGATGTGGCCCCCGGCAACCGTCTCCGACTTCGTGGACCATATCGATTACGCGGTCGAGCTGATCGGGATCGACCACGTCGGCATCAGCTCCGACTTCGACGGTGGGGGCGGCGTCGTCGGTTGGGACGATGCCAGCGAGACCTTCAACGTCACCCTCGAGCTGGTCCGCCGTGGCTACAGCGAGGATGAGATCCGCAAGCTGTGGGGCGGAAACCTGCTCCGCGCGTGGCGGGAGGCCGAGCGAGTCGCGGCGGTGATGCAGGGCTCGCCGGACACCGAGTAGACCCGGATCAACTGGACCCGCTGCCGGCTCAGGCCAGGCGAGAAACGTTACTGAGACTCAGGGTCGGAGCGGGACAAGTTGTCCCGCCCGGCCCGATTCTATCATTCGCCCAGCCGCCGCTTGGAGCGGTGGATCTTCTTCCAACACGTTGATATTTGCGAAGCTACGGCTCAAACAGGTGGTCCCGGACTGGCCGCCTTGACGGGCATGGAAACTGCTTGTTGATTGTCGGCCAGTCCAGCGACATACGCCGCCGTCGATAGCCTGACGGGCATGATCGACCCCGAGAAGCGAGGAGTGATGAGCGATCACCCGCTGGCTGCCAGCGCGCCCACACCGGAACAGCGAGAGAAGGCCACCGCCGAGCTCTGCGAGCATTTTGCGGCCGGGAACATCGAGCTGGACGTCTTGGAGCACAGGTTGGTGGCCGTGGACCAGGCCAAAAGCGCGCCCGAGCTGGCCGAACTGGTCAGCGACTTACCGGCGCTGGTGAGGAAAGCCCCGGTCGTAGCGGAGCCGAAGCGTGGATGGGGCTGGGCGCTGGCGGTGATGGGTGCGAACTCTCGGAAGGGAGAGTGGTCTCCGCCCCGCCAACTGAACGCGGTGGCAGTGATGGGCGGTGTCGAGCTCGATTTCCGCGATGCTCGGCTGGCGGCGGGTGAGACTCATGTGGCGGCCGTGGCGGTGATGGGTGGGATCGAGATCGTCGTTCCCCCCGGCTTGCCGGTGACGGTTCGGGGCCTTGGCATCATGGGCGGGATCGATCAGGTCGAGCAGGGTGGGGGCGAGCCGGATCCGGACGCGCCTCATCTGAAGATCACGGCCCTGGCATTGATGGGCGGCGTCGAGGTCAAGACGCGCGCGAGCAAGCAGGCAGAGTTGGTCGTATCCAAGCGAAAGAGATGAGAAGATGAAGATAGGTGTACCGAAGGAGATTCTTCAGGGCGAGCGTCGAGTCGCCCTGGTGCCGAAGGAAGTGAAGAAGCTCGTTGACGCCGGTTTCGAGATCCAGGTAGAAGCCGGTGCGGGGGTCGGGTCCTACTTCGCCGACGAGGCATATAAAGAGGCCGGTGCCGCGATCGTGGACGGGGCCAAAGCCGCCTACGACGCCGATGTCGTCTTCAAGGTTCGAAAGCCCGAGCCCAGCGAAGTCGACATGATGAAGGAGGGCACGGTCTTTATCGGGTTCCTCGAGCCGCTAACCAGCCCGGATCTAATGAAGAAGCTGGCGGGCGCCAAGGTCAGTGCCTTCGCTATGGAGATGGTCCCGCGCATCAGCCGGGCTCAGAAGATGGACGCACTGTCCTCGCAAGCCAACATCGCGGGTTACAAAGCGGGGCTGATCGCGGCCGATGCGCTGCCCAAGTTCCTGCCCATGTCGATGACGGCGGCGGGCATGATCCCGCCTGCGAAGGCGGTGATTTTGGGCGTCGGCGTTGCCGGGCTGCAGGCGATCGCGACGTGCCGACGTCTGGGAGCCTCCGTGGAAGCCTACGACATTCGTCCGGCGACCCGGGAAGAAGTCCAGAGTCTGGGCGCCAAGTTCATCGAGATCGAGCTGGAAGAGGCGGAACTCGAGGATGCGGGCGGTTACGGCAAAGAGGTATCGGACACGTCGGCCCAGAAGCAGCAGCAGGTCCTCGCCGAGCACATCGGCGCTGCCGATATCGTCATCACGACGGCTGCCGTTCCAGGAAAGAAGGCGCCGATCCTCGTGGAGGAGGAAGCGGTGAAGGGGATGAAAGAGGGCTCGGTGATCGTGGACCTTGCCGCTGAGGGCGGTGGGAACTGCGCGTTGACCGAGGTCGGTGAAGTGGTGGTGAAGTACGGAGTGAGCATACATGGGCCGAAGGATCTCATCAGCACGATGCCGGTGGATGCCAGCACGCTGTATGCGAGAAACGTAACGGCCTTATTCGGTGATTTCGTCAAAGACGGCGAACTGGACCTCGATTTCGAGGACGAGGTCGTCAGCGGTAGTTGTGTTACCCACAACGGTGAAGTTGTGAATGAGCGCGTCAACGCGCAGCTGTGAGGTTCTGACAATGCCTGAAGCACTACTCAACAATCTGTACATCTTCGTGCTGGCCATGTTCACCGGCTTCGAGGTCATAACGAAGGTGCCCCCGCTGCTCCACACGCCGTTGATGTCGGGATCGAACGCGATCTCGGGTATCTCGGTCGTTGGCGCGATCATTATCGTAGCGGCAGCCACGCAGGCTGTGCTCCCGGGAATCTGGGGCGGTAACACGCTCATCCTGACTCTCGGTGTCATCGCCGTGGCGATGGGCATGATCAACGTGGCGGGCGGTTTTCTGGTGACCGATCGCATGTTGGAAATGTTCAAGAAGAAGCCCGAATCAGAATAACAAACGTTAGCTTAGCGGATCTGCAATCATGGATTTCTTTACTCTCGCGAACCTGAGCTACCTGGTCTCAGCGGCGCTCTTCATCTTCGGATTGAAGCGGCTGCAGTCGCCAGCGACGGCCAGGTCGGGCAACTTCATGGCAGCGGCCGGTATGGCGATCGCCATCATCGTGACGCTGCTGGAAACGAACTTCGCCAACTGGCAGATGATTCTGGTGGGCGGCATCATCGGCGCGCTCATCGGTTCCATCTCGGCTCGCGCCGTTCAGATGACGAACATGCCGCAGATGGTCGGGATCTTCAACGGCTTCGGTGGTGGTGCATCCGCGCTCGTCGCGATATCGGAGTTCCTCCGCTACCTCGGCGATCCCAGTATCACCATGCCCGGCGATTCCGGGGTCAGCATCATCCTCGGGACCCTGATCGGTGCTGTGACTTTCTCGGGCAGCATGATCGCCTTCGCCAAGCTGCAGAATTGGATGACCGGGGCGCCGATCACTTGGCCGTTGCAGAAGACTCTGAACTCGACTCTTCTGCTCGCCATTCTCGCGCTGGGTACATACGTCGTCTTCTTCGACATGAATCCTACGGTCTTCCTGGTTCTGTTGGGGTTGGCGCTGGTGCTGGGCGTGACGTCGGTGATCCCCATCGGCGGTGCGGATATGCCGGTGGTGATCTCGCTGCTCAACTCGTACTCGGGACTGGCTGCTGCGGCGGCGGGATTCGTCGTCAACAACAACGTCTTGATCATCAGTGGTTCGCTGGTCGGTGCTTCGGGCCTCATTCTCACGAACATCATGTGCGTAGGAATGAACCGCTCGCTGGCCAATGTCCTGTTCGGCGCGGTGGGAACCGCGGATGTCGTCGCAGGCAGCGTTGGTGCCGGTGATGCGGCGGGTACCGTGCGCGACGTTTCCGCTGAAGAGGCCGGGATGATCCTGGCGTACGCGAACTCGGTGATCTTCGTTCCCGGCTACGGCATGGCGGTGGCACAGGCGCAGCACGCGGTTCGCGAGCTGTCCGACGTGCTCAAGAACCGCAATGTGGACGTGAAGTATGCCATTCACCCAGTGGCGGGTCGAATGCCGGGACACATGAACGTGCTCCTGGCGGAGGCAAACGTCCCCTACGATGAGCTTTACGACATGGACGACATCAATCACGCGTTCCCGACTACGACCGTCGCGGTCGTCATCGGCGCGAACGATGTGGTGAACCCGGCAGCTCGGCACGACACCACGAGCCCGCTCTACGGGATGCCGATTCTCGACGTCGACGAGGCCGAGCACATTATCGTCCTCAAGCGCAGCATGAGAGCCGGTTTTGCCGGCGTGGAGAACGAGCTGTTCTTCCACCCGAAGACGATGATGCTGTTTGGCGACGCGAAAGATTCGGTCCAGGCTATGGTGACCGAAGCGAAGAGTGCCTGATAGGTTGGTATAACACGTAGACTGTAATCAGTAATCAGTAACCAGTAACTCCGAAGCCGTTCACGTTCTCTGACGTGAGCGGCTTTCGAGCGACATCAGTCCGTGGCGACGAGGCGAGCAAGCTCGCGTGAAACGGCCGCGACCGTCCTTGGAGCCACTGGTTACTGATTACTGAATACATTGGCCTGCCCGCCTCCAAGCCTCCCAACGCCCAGATCATCCTGCGAAGCTTGTACTTGACGACGAAGTTAACACTGTTACCTTAACGCTGTTTACTTTACACTGTTAACCCCGGAGAGGTTATATCATGTCTAGACTTGCGGAGCCTTTAAGGACAACGGATACCGAGGCGGCTATCGTAGAGGCCGCCCGTGATCTGTTGGCCGAAGGCGGGATCAGGGCGCTTTCCATGCGGGCCGTCGCGGCCCGGGTCGGTGTCAGCGCCACCGCGATCTACAACTACTTCGAGAACAAGCAGGCGCTGGTCCGACACGTGGTGAACGTGAGCTTCGAGGCGTTCGACGCCTACTTGCGGAGTGCGGTCACGGACAAGCCGGAGGGGTCGGTGGAACGGCTGCGGGCTCTCGGCGAGGCTTATATCCGCTTCGCGTTAGAGAACCGTCAGTATTTCCAAGTGCTTTTCGCATTTCACTCGGACCTTCCACAGGACATCGAGGAGCTGCCCGAAGGCGGCGGATATGCGCTCTTCCGCCAGGCGGTCGTTGATGCGATCCAGTCCGGGTCGATCCGAAAGGCGGACCCCGACCTTCTCGTGCTGTACCTCTGGACGCATGTGCACGGGCTCGTGACTCTGCTGCTCTCGTGCCAACCCGACGCTCGCTGTCGTCACTCGGGCGAGGAACTCAACGCTACGGAGCTCTTTTCCAAGTTCCACGAGTTCAGGTACTACGGTCTACAGCCCGAGGTGGCGGTGCGGTCCGAAACGGGTTCTGCGGCGGCCTCGTAGGGGCGCGTGCGAGCCCCGCTCTACGTTGAGATGTAAGGGAGACGAATCGTGTTCAAGATAGACAGATGGAAGGTCCGTGGGCTCGCGGCGTTGGTCGGTGTGTTCCTACTGGCGTCGGGCACCGCCGCTCAGACTGACGATGCGCCGGCCTACTCGCTGCGTGAAGCGATCAATACGGCGCTGAAGAACAACCGAGTCCTGCAAACTGCAGAGCTCAGCCTGATGACGGCGAATGAACAGGTGCGAGAAGCGTGGGGCACGCTGCTACCGACGATTGACGCGTCCGTGGGCTACCAGCGTAACCTTCGCGTTCAGGAGACTTTCGTGCCGGCGATCATTATCGACCCCAGCGCCGATCCGAATGATTTGATCCCTGTTCGCTTCGGCGCCGAAAATCTCTGGACCGCATGGCTATACGTGACCCAACCGATCTTCGACGCCAGCGCCTTCGTGGGTGTGGGAACAGCGGGGCGATTCCAGTCACTGGAAGAAGAAACTGTAAGAGGACAAGCGCAGCAAGTCGCCTCGCAGGTTCGTCGCACCTACTACCGGGCGCTGCTAGCACGTGAGGACGTGAGGCTAATCGAGGAGAGCATCGCCCGGACCGAGCAGACGTTGCGCGAGACACGCGGTCTGTTCAACGCCGGCCTCGCCAGCAACTACGACGTGCTCCGCCTCGAGGTCCGCTTGGCGAACTTGAGACCGAATCTGAAACGCGCTGGAAACATGGCGGCGGTGGCGGAACGAGACCTCTCGGTAGAGATGGGGTTGGACGAAGTGACGCCGGTGAGCGTAGCTGGCAATCTGCACGATATCAACTTGGCCTCTGTCGGATCGAACGATGGGGCGAACCAGCAACTGCTTCGCCTGGTCGGACTGCAAAACGCCCTCGAGACCTCGGTGGAAACGCTGTTCGAAATGGCGCGCGAGAGCCGCTCCGACTTGCGACAGGCTCACCTGAACTATGAACTGGAGCACGCGCGGTACAAGTACGAGCAGACAACGCGTCTTCCAAAAGTCAACGCGTTTTTCAATGCGGGATTCGTCGCGGCCCAGAATGGCGATCCAGAATTCTTCGGAGGCGGACCCGACAGGCGCACCGATGCGGCGGTGCTGGGCGTATCCGTAGAGATCCCTCTTTTTCAAGGGTTTCAGAGGTCGGCGCGGGTTCAGCAGCGCAAGCTGGGACGGGAATCGGCCAGGGTTCAGTTGGACCTTCTGGAGCGCGAAGCCGTCAATCAGATTCGCACGGCGCTGGAAGCTCTGGAAGAGGCCCGTCAGCGGGCGGATGCGCAGCGTTGGGCGGTAGATGAAGCGACCCGTGGGTTCGAGATCGTCACCGCACAGTACCTGGCAGGCTTGAGCTCGCAGCTCGATGTGACGGAAGGCGAAGTTCTTCTGCGCGAGTCCGAATTCAACTACGCCGAGGCGGTCTTCGACTACCTGAATGCTCAGGCCGAGCTCGACCTGGCGATCGGATTCGTGCCGCTGGTGGATGTCCCCGCCCCGGCACAAGCAGACATCAGCATCTCGGAATAACACAGATCAACGAAGAGGGGCATAGCCCACCATGACATACACAGGAATCGACAAGCTTTGGCTGGCAGTCGCCCTTGCCGCGAGCTCTGTAGCGATCGGCTGCGATCCATCATCTCAAGCCAACGAGGCCGAAGCGAACGACGCGTTTGTGAAAGTCGTCAACGTCGAGGTGACACCGATCGAACTCACCGACTTCACCGCCTACATCCGTCTCACCGGTGAGGTTGAGGCGATGAACGACGTGGTGGTCAGTGCCGAGGAAAGCGGCGTCGTCGAGCAGATCTTCGTCAAAAAGGGCCAATACGTGCGCAAGGGCTCGCCGATCGCCAAGGTCCGCGATCGAGTGTTGCGTGCCCAGGTCGAAGAAGCGGCGGCGGCCTCCCGAGCTTGCCCAGGAACGCTTCAAGCGACAGCGACAGCTTTGGGAAGAGGAACAGATCGGCAGCGAGATCGCTTTCTTGGAAGCTAGGTACCAGGCGGAGCTACAAAAGGCTCGGCACCAGCTGCTCCAGGCTAGGCTCGATCGCACGACGATCCGGTCACCTATAGCTGGCGTTTTCGACGACCGATACGTGGATGCGGGGGAGATGGTGGCGCCGGGCGCACAGGTGGCCCGGATCGTAGCGGTCGACCGGGTGAAGGTGACGGGCGGCGTTGCGGAGAGGTTCGCGGTCGCCGTGAGCCCGGGTGACAGCGCCGTAATCAGCTTCGATGTGTTGGGCGATGAGACGGTCATTGGCACTATCGGGTATGTGGGCAGCGCTGTCGACACGCGTAACCGCACGTTCCCCATCGAGGTCGTCATCGCTAATCCAGGCCGGGTCATCAAGCCGCACATGGTAGCTAACGTGCTGATCGCGAACTCCCGACTGCAAGATGTCGTCGTCATTCCGCAGTCCGCCGTCGGCCGCACCGAAGACGGGTATCAGGTATTCGTGGCCGAGGAGGGAAGCGAGGCGCTGCTCGCGAAGGCTCGGCTGGTCCGCCTGGGACCGTCGTACGAAAACTTGGTGGTTGTCGAGGAAGGACTGAATGTGGGCGACCAACTGATCGTTCGCGGACAGCAGCTGGTCGAGGCGGGTGACCGGGTCCGCGTCGTAAACGAAGCCTCGGCCGAGGGTGGGGCCACGAAATAGAGGACAGCAATGGCCAAGTTCAAAGGTCGTGATTCAGATAAAGAACACAACGGGTCGATGGACCGGGTAAACCACGAAGGCCACGGTCGCTACAAGACGTTCTGGTTGACCTCCTTCGCGGTAGACCACCCGACCAGCGTGTTGGTGCTGATGGCCAGCATCATCATCGCCGGCCTGGTGTCGTATGTGAAAGTCCCGAAAGAAGCGGCGCCCGAGATCACCATCCCCATCGTGGCGGTGAACACCCTCTATCCAGGCGTGGCACCGGAGGACATCGAAACGCTGATTACTCGCGAGCTGGAGACGGAGCTCAACAAGATCAGCGACGTGAAAGAGATCACGTCGAGCTCCGTTGAAGGCTTTTCGAGCGTCGTCGTCGAGTTCGAGGCCGGCATGGACATGACCGAGGCCCTGCAACTGGTTCGGGAGAAGGTCGACATCGCCAAGCCCGAGTTACCGCCGGCGTCGGAAGAACCGATGATCGTCGAGTTCAACATCGCCGAATTCCCGATCATGCAGGTCAACATATCCGGCGACTACAGCCTCGTGCGCCTCAAGAAGGTAGCGGAGGATCTCCAAGACAAGATCGAGCAGATTCCCGATGTCCTTGAGGTGAGCTTGTCCGGCGGTCTGGAGCGCGAGGTCCAGGTCGACGTCGACCTGGCCAAGCTCAAGTACTACGCGCTGGCATTTGACGATGTGATCGATGCCATCGTCGAGGAGAACGTCACGACACCGGGCGGCACGATAGACGTGGGTGACATGAAGTACCTGGTGCGGGTCCCGGGCGAGTTCGAGGACACGGAACTGATCGAGGACATCGTCATCATCGCGCCGGGCGATCGGCCTGTTTACGTCGGCGACGTTGCGAGCGTCGACTTCGGCTTCAAGGAACGCGACACCTACGCACGCCTGGATGGTCTGTCGGTCGTCACTCTTGGCGTCTCGAAGCGCGTCGGCAAGAACATCATCCAGACGGCCGACGCTGTTAAGGCGGCCATTGAGGAGATGCGACCGACCTTCCCGCCGTCGACCGTAGTGATGGTCACCTCTGATCAGTCCGAGGATGTCCACCACATGGTCAGCAGCTTGGAGAATAACATCGTCTCCGGCTTGATCATGGTTGTGGCAGTTCTTCTGTTCGCCCTTGGCATCCGGAACGCATCCTTCGTCGGCGTAGCCATCCCGCTGTCGATGTTGCTGTCGTTCAGCATCATCCAGCTGTCAGGGCTGACGATGAACTTCGTGGTGCTGTTCAGCCTCATCCTGGCGTTGGGGATGTTGGTGGACAACGCGATCGTCATCGTCGAGAACATCTATCGTTTCCGAGAACGAGGTTACGACAAGAAGGAGGCGGCAAAGCTGGCTACCGCCGAGGTGGCCATGCCGGTAATCGCAGCGACCGCCACCACGCTCGCCGCTTTCGCTCCATTGGCGTTCTGGCCGGGGATCGTCGGCGAATTCATGTCGTATTTGCCATTGACGCTGATCATCACGCTCGCTTCCTCGCTGTTCGTCGCCCTGGTGATCAACCCCACACTCTGTTCGCTCTTCATGCGAACCGAAGGCGAGCGCGGACCGGGTCTCACCCGGGAGATGAAATGGGCGTTGGCCATCGTCGGCGGAATAGCATTCTTGGCGGTCGGTGTGTTCAAGCCGCTGCCGGCGAGTTTGATCGCGCTCACCGGCCTGTTGCTCTGGGCGCTACATCACTATGTGCTGTCACCGGTCGCTCACTGGGTCATGGATGAGAGCCTGCCGGCGGCGCTGCGGTACTACGAACGAGTCCTTCGCTGGGCGCTGCTCCACCGGGGGCGCGTGATGTTTGGGGCTCTTGCGTCGCTTGTTGTCGCTGTCACCCTCTTCGGCGCTTTCAGCAAGGGCGTGGTCTTCTTTCCCGAGGACATTCCACCGGCCACCGTCTTCATCCAGGTTGAGGCCCCCACCGGCACGCGAACGGACGTCACGAACGATATCGCGTTGCAGATCGAGCGCGAGATACAGGACCTACCCGGTAACGAGGATTTCGAGTCGGTGGTGACGACGGTTGGTTCGAGTAGCAGCGGTGCCTTCTTTGGCAGTGGGTCCGGAACGCATCTGGCCACGATCGCTGTCAACTTCGTCGATTTCGAATACCGCGTGCATGACGTATTCGAAACGCTCGAGCGGATGCGGAATACCATCGGGACGGAAATCGCCGGGGCGGAGATCACGGTGGAGAAGCCACAAGAAGGCCCCCCGACCGGCAAGCCCATCAATATCGAGATCGTCGGCGAAGACGCGGGGCTGCTGAAGGAACTGGGTGATCAGATCGTCACCCAACTTTCGCGTTCGGTGATCGCGCCCAAGCTGGAAGGTCTGGAGAGCGACCTCGCGGATGCGAGGCCCGAGCTAACCGTCGAGGTCGATCGAGAGAAAGCACAACTGTTCGGCCTCAATACGCGGGATATAGGTTTCACGGTCAGAAGCGCCATCAATGGAATAGAAGCCGGAGAGTATCGCGACGGCGAGGACGAGTACGATATCGTGGTTCGCCTGGCGGAGTCCGACCGGCGAGACCTGAGCTCGTTGGCCGATCTCAATGTGGTCGCCGACGGTGGCACCCAGGTCCCGTTGCTGTCGGTGGCGAAGTGGAGCGTGAGCGAGAGCCCCAGCGGGATTAACCGGAAGGACCTGGACCGGGTGGTCACGGTCTCGTCCGATGTTCGCTCGGGTTACAACGCCAACGCGGTTTTGGCGGAGGTACAGGCCGAACTCGGCGACCGCGCGGCGGCGCTACCCAGCGGCTACGACTTGCGCTACACGGGTCAGCAGGAGGAGCAGGACGAGTCGGCAGCGTTTCTGTTCGGTGCGTTCTTCACGGCTCTGCTGCTGATCGCTTTCATCCTGATCTCCCAGTTCGATTCGATCTTGAAGCCGGTGATCATCCTCAGCTCGGTGGTCCTGTCTACAGTCGGCGTCTTGATCGGATTGCTGGTGTTCAGCATGCCGTTCGGCATCATCATGAGTGGTGTGGGAGTGATCAGCCTGGCGGGCATCGTGGTGAACAACGCCATCGTGCTGATCGACTACATCGGCATTCTCCGCAAGCGCGACGGTCTGACAAGGCTCGAATCGCTGGTACGCGGCGGCCTGACCCGATTCAGACCGGTGACCCTCACGGCCATCACCACCGTGGTGGGGCTGATCCCGCTGGCCATCGGAATGAACATCGACTTCTATGGAATGTACTTGAGACTGGAGCCGAATTTCTATTGGGGCGGCGAGCAAGCGACTTGGTGGGGACCGATGGCGATCGCGGTGATCGCCGGCCTGACATTCGCGACGTTCCTGACGCTGATTCTGGTCCCGGTGATGTATTCGCTCACCGACGACGTGGCCGACTTCTTCGAGCGGCATTTCACACACCGTCGCGACGATGAGAAACTGGCGGAACAGATTCACCAAGGTGACCTGGAGATCCCGGAAGCGGAAGCGATTACGGCCTGATCGAGGTTGCCGGATAAGCCAAAGGCGCCGAGCTTTTCGAAGCTCGACGCCTTTTGTTTGCGGGCTTGGGGACCCGGGCTAGAAGTCTACAGAGGTCATCGCCTCGAAGATCGGCAGGTAAAGCGCCACGACCATTCCACCGAGGATAACGCCCACTACGCAGATCAGCGCCGGCTCCATCGCCTTCATCAGGCGCGTGACGGCCTGGTCTACTTCGCCTTCGTAGAAGATCGAGACCTTCTCGAACATGTCGTCCAGACGACCGGTCGTCTCGCCGACGTCCACCATGCGAGAGACCAGGTTGGGGACGATCTTGGTCTGGGACAGCGGTTTGCTGATCCCTTCTCCCGCCTCGATCGCCGCGCGCGTGCTGAGCAACTTCTTCTCGATCACGACGTTGTTCGTCGTGGCAGCCGCCGCTTGCAGAGCGTCAATCAGATTCGACCCAGCAGCGAGAAGCGAAGCCATGCTCTGCGAGAATCGGGCGATGGCTGTTTTGTGCAGTAGGTCGCCCAGTACCGGTATGCGGAGGAGTATTCGGTCGAACAGCTCACGGCCGGCCGGGGTCTTGTTGAAGTGACGGATCAGGAAGGCGCCGCCGAAGATACCTCCAAGCATGTAATACCATTTCGTCTGAACGAATTCCGAGATATTGATCAGTACTTGCGTCGGGTAGGGCAGAGTCAATCCGCTCGACTCGAACATGGTCTGGAAGGTGGGTACGACGAAGGTCAGCATCACCCCGGCGCTGAGTAGGGCCACGAGGAGGATGATCACCGGATAGACCATGGCGGTCTTCACCTTGCCGACGATCTCCTGTGATTTTTCCAGGTAGGTCGCCAAGCGCGCCAGGATCGTGTCGAGCATGCCGCCCTGCTCACCCGCCTGCACCATGCTCACGAAGATGTCGCTGAAAACGTTGGGGTGCTCCTTCATTGCCGCGGCCAGGGTCATGCCGGACTGTACGTCGACGGCCACCTGGTTGAGCGCCTTCTTGAGCACGTTGTCGTCGGTAAGCTCCTGCAGGATCTCGATGCTTTGTACGAGCGGGACCGCTGCGTCGACCAGGGTCGCAAATTGGCGCGCGAAGAACACCATCGACATCGGCTTGGCGCTTCGGCGGAACGAGAGGCTCCCAGTGACACTGCCCTCTTTCGGGGCCGGCCGTACAAACTCCGGAATCATCCGCTGTCTGATGAGCGAGCGGGCGGCCTCGGCCTCGTTCAGGGCCTGGAGGACCCCTTCTCTAATCTGCCCGTCGATCGTTCGTGCGCGATAAACCCAAGCGTTCACATCCACCTCACACGTTTATTCGAGTACGTCGAACCAATATCTTCCAGCCAGCGGCTTGGCTACGGTCGCCTGCATCATGGCGCGTGCGGCGGAACAGCTGCTGTACTGGATGTTCGTGCCACCCCGGAGGTAACTGTCGGAATCGGCGCTGATTCCGTTGCGGACTAGCAGGCCACCATGGAGATTAGTCGTCCCTCTGAAGTCCGCGTGGCCCTGGACGATGACCACGCCGTAGAATTCGACTTCGCCTATGACCTGAAGATCTCCATCGATTAGCAGTACGCCCTGTCCGATTCCGTCTCCGGTCAGTTTTAGATCGCCGTTGACATGAATTATCGGGAGATAGTCCCAGCACGGGCTGCCGGGGACTACTGGATCGCCCCAGTTATTCACCGATGATACCTGACACTGTCCATCGGCCACTACGGGGCGAGGCCCATCGACGACACTCCCGCCGGGTATCTGTTTGTCGGCTGCTGCAGCCAGGTCAGCGTAGGTCAGTTCGCCGAACTGGGTAAAATCGTCATCGGTGATCGTTGCATCTTCTAGAATGGCCGGTGCGCCATCGAGTACGGGGTTACCCGATTGCACTATGTCGGCGTCTTCGAAAATCCTGATGCCGGGCATATCAGCCGTCGGTGCGGAGCAGCGGCCAGCCCACGCCGTCGGTGTCACATCGAGTCCGTTGACTTTGACTCCAGCTCCCGTCCCCCGGATGTCGAGTAGGCCGCGCGCCTTCATCGCTCCGTCGCAACACATCCCCTGCGTTCGGACCGCGCGCGTCATGGTGACCAGGGATCGCTGCGCTGTTATACCGGGGCCGGGACGACCCACCGTTTGCACGTGGAATAGCATCTGGACCGGGTCGGAGTTGTCATCGACGCGCCGTACCGTTCCGCGATACTCAGAGCCATCAGGCAAGGGCCGCCACCCGGTGTCGTAGGACTCACCCGGTGCAAGGCCACCGGACCGCCACCGATCCCAGGTAGCCAGGGTGCGGGCCGCGCCCGCGTTCGCCGCGTTGAACGCCTTCCAGCTGCGGCGAATCCCCGTGCTTGCGTCCGCGTTGTTTTGGGCAATGTACAGCCCGCTCAGAGCCAACAGGGAGACGACGACGATGACGAAGATCGCCGCGGGTATGGCAAAACCTTTGTTCTTGGGGATGCCGCCGCTAAGTTTCAGACCCATCATTGATTCCTTGGCCTCACGGATGTCGTTAGGGTATCCCGTTCCTCATAACCACCGCTCACCGCCACGAGCGAAAGATCTACGCGCGCTACCTGGGTCGGATCGGTCGTCGGCTGGTCGTTCTCATCCGAATAGGCGAACGTCAGGCCCGTTCCGTCGTTGCTGAACGGCCCTACCAGGATGTCGAGAATATCGCCATCGCTCGAGTTCGCGTCGCTTCGGGCCAGCCACCACGACCCTCTGTCTTGTTTCAGGTGGTAAGTGTAAACATGGAATGCTCGAACCGGTGCTCCCACGGGCACCCCGGTCACGCTGCCATCCACACGCAACGTCAACTCGAGCGCTGGGCCGCTGGTGTAGGGACAGCTGAGCGACGCCGTGCCGGTCGGATTGACCGTTTGTATCGCTCTCACCAGCCAGCCATTTGGATGATAGACGAGCAAGCTATCGCCCGCGCTGACGTTGATTCGTCCGGCTGTATCGAACAGGCCGATTCTCTTGTCCGAGTTATCGACGTCACACACTACTCCGAAGCCCACGGGTGAGCGGATGACGATGCTGTCTGGCCCCAGGGCCACGAAATCGCCCTCGCGGCCGCTGGCCTCCATGATGTCCGATGCCAGAACCGAGCTGGCCAAGCGAAGTGCATCGTGACGCTCGATCGTCGCGCGCTCCGAGCGATACACGCGCTGCTGGAAGCGGACGACCTGGTACAATGCCCCCACGACCAGCGTCCCGAGAGTCAAGAAAATGAGCAGCTCGACGAGGCTGAACCCGTTGCGCCCCAGGCGCTCCCGCGTCGGTCTCATCTTCTTACTCGGTAAGCGACCACTGTATCCGAGACCGAAATCGCCTCTGCGGGAGCGTAATTCGTGACGAGCATGATGCGGCGGTAGTTGAAACTGTCGACTACCTCCCACTTCGAAGTGCCGTCCGCCAAAGACCGGCTGCCACTCTGAAGCTTCACGTAGGGAACGGCCAGGAGAGCCTCGAGCTCGGACTGCTGGAATTCGGCCGCCGCAAGTTGTACTCGCGAGCGCGTCACAGTTCGCGATGCATACAAACTGGCTGTTGATAACGACAGCACGACGACGGCAAGCAGCGTGATGCCGACGATCAACTCAACCATCGAGATGCCGCATCTGTTCAATCTGTGGAAAGTCTGTTCGTTCATCGGGTTATCACTCGGCCCAGTGGACTCACAAATACCGTGTCCGCGCTCTGTTTGAGCGCGACAATGATGACCGCACCCGCCTGTGGACAGGCCGCGCGGGTCGTGCCGATTCCGCGACCATCGAAACAAAGAGCCGTCCGGTTGGCTTTTAGATCGACCTTAAGTTCTTCGCGAAAGCTGAAGTACCCCAGCGCTGCGGTAGATCCCGTGCCCGCTAGCGTCGTATCTACCTCGACCCAGATCCGGTCCCGTGCAGAGTCCAGGCGAAGCACGGACGGACGACCGAAACGGACCGCTGCCGCCTTGGCCAGTGAGATCGTCCCCATAACAGCCTGACTCGAGTTGTGGACAGACGCTTGAATCCGAGTCCGCCCAATCGACGGAAGAGCGATGGCGTAGACCATGGAAAGCAACATCAAGGTGACCAGGACCTCGAGAAGGGAGAATCCCGCTCTGCTTCCAGCCGGAATGCCAATACCCACGTCAGCCTCCTGTCTGCGACAAGGGGAGGTCGCCGAGGGCGATTTCAGTAATGTCCTCAACAAATTATTACGATCTGCTCGTGGGAAACCGGTCGGAGGAGTGACAGGTGGCCTAAGACAGGTGCAATCCATGTGCCGGACCTCGGCCCAGCGATCGCTCCGTGTAATGTGTTGTCAAACAATCACTTGGAGATAATTCGCTCGAAGCCCGAGCCCTGCCCGGCACATACGGGCTCGGTCAGGTTGACTAACATCTTGCATTCTGCAGGCCAGAATACCCGTTTCCGGCCGAAGGCCAAATGCAGGGTGCGGGTGGTCTAGTTTGCTCGGTCTTCCACGGTCACGAAGACAGTGTCGACTACCCACGGATCCAACGGCACGTGGTCGCCCAGCGCTAGCACGGCGATCAGCCGGTGACGGCCCGGCGGCAGATCCTGGACTATCAGAGTCGAGTCCCCGGTCCCCATGTGGAAGACGCCCTCGACCCCGGCTGGAATTGGCTGTCCCGCAGGTGAAAGATCGGCATCGACGAAGACGTGGTGGTGAGCTCGGCCGGGGGTCTGGGTGCCGTCCGCCGGTACGATGTCGACATTTTCCGCCGAAAGCTCGACGGTCACGGTCCCGGTTTGGACCACTGTGTCATTCTGTGGGGCCTTGATCCGGACCGAGGCTGCGGGCTGCTCGCTAGCGCATCCCAGCAGGACGAGAGAGCACAGGGCTGATAGGGCTAAGGGTCGCACGGAAACCTCCCGAGGTCTGATTCACGTAGTGTTGAACAAGACAACAGTCTACGGCTAGCCGGTGTGCCCGCAAAGAGGCAGTGGCGCGGTCGGGCGATGGGGGCGTAGATTGGAACGTTTCCCAGCGGAGTTCCATTTCGACCCTAGCATCGTCTACTCCTGGCTTTTTCCACTCTACGCGCAGGGAGTGCAAAGAAATGGCGAGTTTCACCGAACGCATGATCGGGGCGGCGACCCTCGACGTGGCGACCTACGAAGAGGTCGAGCACGATACCAACGCTACGGGGCAAGCTGCCGGCGTGGTCGCGCTGGTGGCCTTGGCCACCGCCATAGGCGGCTTCAATGAAGCTGGCTACGGGGTAATCGGCGGAGTCGTTTGGGCCTTTCTCGGTTGGTACATCTGGTCGGCCATCACGCTCTTTATCGGCACCAAGGTGTTCAACGGTACGGCCGACATGGGCGAGATGCTGCGGACGCTTGGTTTCGCTCAAGCCGTGGGTGTGCTGAAGGTCGTGGGCTTTGTCCCGCTACTGGGTTGGATCGCCGGCATGGTCGTCGGGATCTGGATGCTGGTCTGCGGCGTTGTCGCCGTTCGCCAGGCGCTCGACTTCGATACGGGCAAAGCCATCGGGACAGTCATACTCGGTTGGTTGGTGATGATGATAGTAGGTGCCACGGTCGTCGGCCTGACGGTCGGGCTATTCCGTGCGTTCGGCGCCGGCTGACCGGCCAGAATAGTAGCTGAGCAATTAGAGACGGGGCTCGGGGGGAGGGAACTCCCGTCGGGTCCCGGAGCTTTTCTAAGGGAGTCGACTACTGGCAGAATCCATGAAACTAGAGCCTGGAGCCCTTTCCGCGTTCCACCCAGCGGTCGCCCGGTGGTTCTCGTCGTGCTTCGATGCGCCCACGGCGGCGCAGGGTCGCGGCTGGGAAGCCATCCGCTCGGGGCAGGATACGCTGATCGCCGCCCCTACCGGCTCTGGCAAGACGCTCGCCGCCTTCTTGGCCAGCATCGACGACCTGCTGCGTCAGGGAATCGCTGGGCAGCTTCGCGACCAGACCCAGGTCGTCTATGTATCACCGCTGCGGGCGCTGTCCAACGACATCCACAAGAACCTGGCCGAGCCTCGTCGCGGTGTACGTAAGGCGTTGAGCGAACTTGGACTGCCGCAGGTCGAGATCCGAGCGGCGGTGCGAACGGGCGATACGCCCTCGTCCGAACGCCAGGCCATGATTCGCCGGCCACCCCACATCCTCGTCACCACACCCGAGTCGCTGTACCTGCTGCTCACCGCCGAACGCGGACGCGAGATGCTGCGGACGGTACGGACGCTGATCGTCGACGAGATCCACGCCGTTGCCGACGACCGTCGAGGTTCGCATCTGGCCCTCAGCATGGAGCGTTTGGAGCGCTTGGTTGGGGGGAAGCTGACGCGGATCGGGCTCTCTGCCACACAACGGCCGATCGAAGACGTTGCCCGCTTCCTGGTGGGAACGAATGGACTGGACGAGAGCGGCAAACCCCGCTGTGTCATTATCGACGAAGGCCATCGGCGGAAACTGGACCTCGGCCTGGAGGTCCCCGAGTCGGCCATCGAGGCGGTGATGTCCAACGAGGTCTGGGAAGAGGTCTACGACCGCATCGTCGAGTTGATCGGGCGACATCGTACGACGCTGGTCTTTGTAAACACGCGGCGTCTGGCGGAGCGCGCCACGCGCGACCTGAGCGAACGGTTGGGCGAGGACAAGGTCGCGGCGCACCACGGAAGTCTATCGCGCGAGTTGCGTATCGGGGCCGAGCAGCGATTGAAGGAGGGCAACCTGAAGGCCCTGGTCGCGACAGCTTCCCTCGAGTTGGGCATCGACATCGGCTCCGTCGACCTGGTGATTCAGATCGGCTCGCCGAGAACCATCGCGACATTCCTCCAAAGGGTCGGCCGATCGGGTCACACGCTGGGCGCGGTACCCAAGGGTCGCATCTTCCCGCTGAGCCGAGACGAGTTGGTTGAGTGCACGGCATTATTGCGTGCCGCGGCCGCCGGCGAGCTGGATCGGCTGATCATTCCCGAGAAGCCACTCGACATACTCGCCCAACAGATCGTGGCCGAGACCGCGGCCGGCGAACAATCCGAGGATGAGCTCTTCGGGTTGGTGCGGGGTGCCTATCCGTACCGGGACCTGGCTCGCCAGGATTTCGATGAGGTCGTTCGCATGTTGGCGGACGGCTTCACGACCAAACGAGGGCGTCGCGGCGCCCACATCCATCACGATGAAGTGAACGGTCGCGTTCGCGGTCGACGCGGTGCGCGTTTGGCGTCTCTGACATCGGGCGGTGCCATCCCGGACAACGCGGACTACTCCGTGCTGGTCGAGCCCGAGGGGTCGTTCATCGGCACGGTGGACGAGGACTTCGCCATCGAGAGCATGCCGGGTGACATCTTCCAGTTGGGCAACATGTCGTGGCGCATACTTCGGATCGAGTCGGGTCGACTGCGTGTCGAGGACGCTCGCGGCCAGCCGCCCACCGTCCCGTTCTGGTTCGGCGAGGCGCCCGAGCGGAGTCCCGAGCTTTCGGCGGCGGTGTCGGCTCTGAGGCACGAAGTCGATGTACGGGTGGAAGTCGATGCAGAGGCCGCCATCGAGTGGCTCGTCCACGAGGTGGGGCTACCGCCCGCGGCGGCGCGGCAGCTGGTGGAATACCTGGCGGCGGGGAGGCGCGCGCTGGGCGCTATGCCGACCCAGGACACGGTGGTGATCGAGCGGTTCTTCGACGAAGCGGGCGGAATGCAGCTGGTGGTGCACGCGCCGTTCGGTAGCCGCATCAACCGAGCCTGGGGGCTGGCGCTGCGTAAGCGTTTCTGTCGCAGCTTCAACTTCGAGCTCGAGGCGGCGGCGACGGAGGACGCGATCATCTTGTCGCTAAGCACGTCGCACTCGTTTCCGTTGGACGAGGTCTTCCAGTACCTGAAACCCGAAACCGCCCGGAACATCCTGGTGCAAGCGTTCCTCGATGCGCCGGTCTTCCCGACGCGTTGGCGGTGGAACGCCACACGGGCGCTTGCCGTGCTGCGGCATCGTGGAGGTCGACGCGTACCGCCACCGCTTCTGCGGATGGAGTCGGACGATCTGCTCGCCTCGGTCTTTCCCGATCAGGTCGCCTGCTTGGAGAACATCGTTGGCGACCGCGAGGTCCCGGACCACCCTCTGGTCAACCAGACGGTCCAAGATTGCCTGATCGAGGCGATGAACATCGAGGGTCTCGAGCGCGTGCTCGAGGCCATGGGCGACGGCACAATAAGGTGCATCTCGAAGGACACGACCGAGCCTTCGCCCCTGGCCCACGAAGTGGTCAATGCGCGACCGTACGCGTTCCTCGACAACGTGCCGCTGGAGGAGCGACGCACCAACGCGGTGTTCACTCGGCGGTCCCTCGAGCCGACGTCGGCGGACGAGATGGGCGCGCTGGATCCCGCGGCCATCGCTCGGGTGCGGGACGAGGTCTGGCCCGACGTCCGGGATAGCGACGAGTTGCACGACGCGCTTTTGACCTTTGGTTTCATAACCGAAGCTGAAGGCCGACAGGGTCGTGACGAGAGTTCGTGGGAGGCATTCATCGAACTCCTCGCTAGCGGTCGGCGTGCGACACGGTTGCGTACTGCTTCGGGCAGTGACCACGTCCTGTGGGTTGCCGCGGAGCGGCTTCCAGAGTTCGAGGCGGTATTCTCGGAGCCGCGAATCGCGCCGAACGTCGCGGTGCCGGAACGGCGACGCGCGGTGGACTGGGACCGCGCTTCGGCTGTACGCGAATTGGTGCGCGGACGACTCGAGATCTCCGGACCGACGACCGCTGCCTCGCTTGCCGACTGTCTCGGGGTGGCCGAAAGCGACATCGACCTCGCCTTGCTGGCGCTCGAGACCGAAGGGTTTGTCCTGCGGGGGCAGTTCAGTTCTGGGCTCGAAGAACTCGAGTGGTGCGAGCGCAGACTGCTGGCGCGGATCCACCGCTACACGTTGAACCGGCTGCGGGCTGAGATCGAGCCGGTCAGTTCGGCCGACTTCATGCGCTTCCTCTTCGCCTGGACTCGAGTCGAGCCGGAACACCGGGCGGCGGGGCCCGATGGCTTGGGCTTGGTCCTGGAGTTGCTCGACGGCTACGAGGTGCCCGCTGCTGCGTGGGAGGCGGACATTCTTGCCTCGCGCATGGAGGACTACGATCCGCTTTGGCTCGATGGTCTCTGCCTGTCGGGCCGCGTGTCGTGGGGACGGCTTTCGCCGCCCGTCTCGGCCCACAGCCGCACGTTCACCTCTGGACCGCTTCGCTCGAGTCCAGTCGCGCTGTTCACACGCGAGCACGCAGGTGCATGGCTCTCGCTGGCGCCGGCTGCCGACCACGTCGAGCTATCGAGCGATGCGCGCCAGGTCTTCGAGGCCCTGGCAAGTCGCGGTGCGCTCTTCTTTTCCGAGTTGGTGAAGGTGACGGGGTTACTGCAAACGCGAGTGGAAGTCGCGCTGGGCGAACTTGTCGCCGTGGGATTGGTGAACGCGGACAGCTTCGCCGGACTTCGTGCGCTTCTGATACCTGCGGGCAGGCGTAGGCCGGTGGACGGACGCCGCAAACGTCGAGGCCGAGTTGCACCGTTCGGTGTCGAGTCTGCGGGCCGCTGGGCGACGTTTCGCATGCCGGAGAAGTTGAGCGAAGAGGAGACTGCTGCCGATATCGGTGGAACGCCAACGTCGACGGCGTGGGTGGACCCCGATGCCGCGGCGGTTGAGACCCAGGCTTGGGCCTTACTGCGACGCTACGGGGTCGTGTTCCGCCGGCTGCTGGAACGCGAGGCCAACCTCGCGCCGTGGCGCGAGCTTACGCGGGTGTATCGGCGGCTCGAAGCCCGTGGTGATATCCGTGGCGGTCGTTTCGTCGCCGGCCATTCGGGCGAGCAGTTCGCGCTGACGGAGGCGGTCGGCCTGCTCAGGTCGACGCGAAGGGAAGAGAAAAGCGGTCGTCTCCTGCCGATCAGTGGTGCCGATCCTCTCAACCTGGCGGGCATCATCACTCCCGGCGCTCGCGTGACCGCTCTCACTGCCAACCGCGTGCTGTACCGTGACGGCGTTCCGGTCGCCGCGCTCGAGTCCGGGAAGATCCATCTGCTTTCGGAAACCGACGGCGTCGGCGAGCGGGAGATGACTTCGGCGTTGACAAAGCGGCCGATTCCCCCTCAACTCAGGGTCTATCTGGGCCAGGCCCGCTAGTACCAAGCCTACAGATCTGGCAACGTTGTCCGACCACGAGAGGAGGCGACGCATGCTCTTCCACCGTCGTGATTTCCTGAGCACGGGCGCCGCTGCTGCGGCAGCCTCATATCTGGGCGGCCAGTTAGTATCGGCGCAAGGCCAGCAGGATTCGCCACGACCCCAATGGAAGCTCACGACCTCGGAAGAATACGACCCCGAGACCGTCGCGCCGTACTCGGGGGATCACTCCGCCGTCTATCGCTACATCGACGACCACGTCGGCGACCACCTCTCTAACCTTCAGACCTGGCTACGCCAGCGATCGATATCGGCTCAGAACGACGGTGTGATCGAGATGGCCGAGCTGGTGCGACAGACCTTCGTCGACCTCGGCTGCCAGGAAGCGGAGCTGGTCCCCACCGACGGCCATCCGGGTGTGTGGGGATACTACGATGCCGGCGCCGACCGGATGCTGATGGTCTACCTGATGTACGATGTGCAGCCGGTGAATCCCGAGGATTGGCAGGTTCCCCCGTTCGATGGCGCCGTCGTGGACCATCCGTTGGGCCGCGTTCTGATGGCCCGGGGAGCAACGAACCAGAAGGGGCCGGAGCGTGCGTTCCTGAACGCGCTGCAGTCGATCGTGGCCGTGGACGGCAAGTTGCCGGTGAACCTGATGTTCACCGCCGAGGGTGAGGAGGAGTTGGGTTCGCCTCACTACGAGCAGGTGGTGGCGCCATACGGAAGCCGCCTGCGGCAGGCATCCGGCGTGCTGTTCCCGTTCAATTCGCAGAACCCGCGTGGCGGTGTCGGCCTGACTCTCGGCGTCAAAGGGCTGTTGTACACGGAGATCGAGGCTTCGGGTGCGGGGATCGGCAAGGGACCGGGTGTGGCGGAAGTCCATGGCTCGTACAAAGCCGTGGTCGACTCACCCGTGTGGTACCTGGTGCAGGCGTTGTCCACGCTTGTTTCGCCGGACGGCAACACGATCATGGTCGACGGCTACTACGATCCGGTTCAGCCGCCTTCCGACGCCGACCAGCGGCTGATCAATCGGATGATCGGTCTCTGGGATGACGACTTGATCAAGCAGGGGCTCAACGTACCGGCCTGGATCGACGGTTGGAACCGAACCGATGCCATTTTGCATTACTTATATGACCCGACGATGAACATCGACGGCATCTGGGGCGGTTACACAGGAGAGGGTGTGAAGACGATTCTCCCGCATAGGGCCACGGCGAAGGTGGATTCGAGGCTACCGCCGGGCTGCGATTCCGACGCCGCATTGGAGATGATTGCCCGGCACCTCGACCGGCGCGGATTCGGCGACCTCGAGATCCGGCAGTTGTCCGGCTACCCGCCGTCGAAGACGCCGGTGGATGATCCGCTTGTCCAGAAGGGGATCGCGGTGTATCGGAAGCACGGCCAAACGCCGGTCATCTGGCCGCACCTGGCGGGCAGCGCGCCGTTCTACGTCTTCACCGACGATCTCGGGTTGCCGCTCTTGATGTTCGGGATGGGGCACGGGAGCGGTGCCCATTCCGTGGACGAGTACATGGTGATCGAGCCGGCGGCCGGGTCGGAGGTGGCCGGGCTCGCCGACTTGGAGAAAGCTTACGTGGATCTCATCTATGCCGTTGCCTGATAACTGGCGGCAACCGATTCGACGGTGGTTGCGATGTTTCGCTACTGCAGTCGGCGCCCTGTTAGTGACCGCCGTTCCAGGACGTGCGCAATCGTCTCTTTCGGCGGTGGCCTCCATGGATTCCTCGAGTGTTGGCCGCGTGCCGTACTCGCGCATGCACACCACGTTGGAGAAGACGCTCCTAAAGGTCGATGTGGTCCACGTGGACGTGTGGTTGGGGGACGAGGCCGCTGCAGGCTTGGAGGGCATCGTCGCACGTAAGGGTTACACGAAAGAGCTCGCCGATTCGGTGGCGGATAATGCGATTCGGTCGGAAGACGTGTTTATTCGCGTGCAGTTTCTGCGAAACGTCAGCTTGGACCAGTTTCTGGATGGAGCCGATGATAATCTCAAACGTGCGCTGAAAGCCGGGATCCTCACGGAAGCAGAGCACGAGATGATCTCGGCGGGCATGCCGGTCTGGTACGCATTCCTGGAGGAGCGCGGGATCCGGGACGGGGATGTGATGCGTTACCGGATTCGCGGTGATACTCTGAGGACGCAGTTCTTGTCGGTGGACGGTGAGGTGTTGATGGACCAGACCGATGTCGGCCCCGAGAGACGCCGATCGGTGCTGGGCAGCTACTTCGTCCGCAAATCCGACTTCCGCGACGGCCTGATCAAGTCTCTGTTCGCTGAGAGCGGGTAGGCTGCCTGGGCAGCCAGGATGTAGAACGGCCCGAGCGACGTGGGAGTTCCTCGGGCCGCAGTCATTTGTGGGTGTGGCGTCGCCTAGCGAGCCCTGGCTGGCTGATTCGCTTCGAGTTCGCCAATCGCTGCCGCGATCTCCCGGCTGAAGTCGCTGAGCGCTTCGCTGAGCGCAGCGACAGATGCCCTGGTCGTGTTTTCTGTTGCCGGCACCACCAGGAGAGTATTCCGTGAGACTAAATCGTT
Organism: Gemmatimonadota bacterium; assembly: GCA_039589995.1. Lineage (GTDB taxonomy): Bacteria > Gemmatimonadota > Gemmatimonadetes > Palauibacterales > KS3-K002 > JBDHGH01. The sequence goes on from JBDHGH010000028.1 coordinate 39,039, forward strand.
CCCGGCCCCGCCCTCGATATCCCAATCAGCCTCCAACTCGGCTTCGCCGTCTGCGTTCCGTTGAAATCCGATCATAGAGATCTTGACCACGTAGTCCATTCTGTCTGCCCCGTACCAAGGGTAAATCTGTATGTCGGCAGGGTTCAGCAGGTAGTTGAGATTGGTGGCTATGTAGAATGGGATCACGATGTCTAGCGGTTCCGCCCAACGATCGATCTGAGAATACTCCACCTCGTGCTCTCCCACGCGGGTGGCGATCGGGGTCCGTTTCAGGTACGGAGTAAGGCTCACCGGCCCGACCCCGATGGCGGCGTCCATCTGCACGAGATCGTCAGCCTCAGACGACTCGATTAGCGTCAGGAAATAGAACCGAGTTGGGTCTTCCTGCGGCTTCAGTGGATTGCATGCCGCCAATACTAGTCCGACTAGTAGTGCCGAGAGGGATCGAGCCATCGTTACGGAGCTATTCATTCTCTTTCTCGCTGACTTCTCTGCCGCGTACCAGGGCGCCGGGGTTTCGTTCCAGATAATCCACGAACTCCGTCAGTGCGCGTGACGCTTCCGCAAGCTCACGTAGGGCCGTCTGCAGTTCGTAGGTGAGTGGAGATCCGGGCTCGAACTGCATACGGATCGCGGCCATCGTGGCCGCGGCCTCGTCGAGCGCGCGCGAGGCCGCCACTCGTGTCGAGTCGATGTTCGCTGCCATCGGGTCAACGTTTTCCTGTATTCTTTCCGCAAGAGCCTTCATCTCCCTGACGGCGTCATCCATGCTCTGCAGCGTTGTGTCGAGGGATGCGACGGCATGGAGTATTGCAGGCGAGTTCACGAGGTTGCGCACGCCCGCCAGCGTGGCGTTGATCGATTCCGCGATGGAATCGAGGTCGACCTCGCCCAGTTCGTTCACGAAGCGGGTCAATTGCTGCTGCAGCGCCGCGAAGGGAGTGGGTAGACTCGGGATCTCCTTGTACGGGCTATTGGGCAAGTCGAAATAGACTACCGGCGAGCCCGGGTGCACATCCAGTGCGATATACTGTCGTCCCGTCACCATGCTCTCGCTTTGCAGCTGAGCCCGAAGGCCCAGATCGATCAGTCTCTCGACCTCTCCCGGGTCGTCGAGGTCCGCGCGGCCACCGCGGTGCCGGATCTCGTCTTCGTAGAGTTCGACGATCACAGGTATAGCGCTTATCTCGTAGTCGGCGGGCAAGTGTGGAAGATCGAGAAAAACAGCTTTAACGGCACCCACCTCGACGCCGCGAAACTTGACGGGTGCCCCTGAACGGAGCCCCGATACCGAGCTGTCGAAGAAGATCACGAACTCGAAGGTCTTGCGGAACAATGGTCCGGACCCGAACAACATCAGCCCCACTACCAACAGCGTGACTGCGCCGACGACGAACCCCCCGATCAGTGTGGGGCTCAACTTCTTGTTCATGCCACCTCCTCAGCGCTACCGCCGTCTCCGCGCAGGAGGAAGCGGCGCACGTTGGGGTTATCCGAATGGTCGCGGAGCTGCTTCGGCGGGCCGATGGCCGTAGCGGTTCGCGTCTCGGTATCGAGAAAGACGCTGTTGGTGCCAATCGCGAAGATGCTCGCGAGTTCGTGCGTGACGATGACGACGGTCGAGCCCATGCTGTCGCGGAGCTCGAGAATCAGATCATCGAGCAGTTTGGAACTGATGGGATCGAGCCCGGCCGAAGGCTCGTCGAAGAACAGAACTTCCGGGTCGAGGGCAATGGCGCGAGCCAGGCCTGCACGCTTTTGCATGCCACCGCTGATCTCTGAAGGATAGAAATCCTCGAACCCTTTCAGGCCGACCAGCGAGAGCTTGAGCGATGCCACTTCTCTGATATCGGACGGGCTCAGGTCGGTGAACTCACCGAGCGGCAGCCCGACGTTTTCCGCCAATGTCATGGAGCTCCAAAGCGCGCCGCTCTGGTAGAGAACACCAAACCGCTTCAACATATCATCTCTGTGCTCCGGGCTGGCATCGGTGAAGGACTCGCCGCGGTAGAAGATCTCACCCCGGGCCGGTTCCTTCAGGCCTATGAGATGTCTCAGCAGAGTACTCTTGCCGCAGCCGCTGCCACCCATGATGATGAAGATCTCGCCTTGTTTGATCTCGAAATCGAGATCTCGCATGAGGACGAAATCCCCGTAAGCCATCGTCAGGTTCCGAACGGTGATATGAGCGTTGTTCTGCATTCCGGGTTCAATCGACTCCGTTAGATACCCAACACGTAGAACACAACCGAGAAGACACCGGCGGCGCTGATGATAAAGACGATGCTGGTGACTACGGCTGACGTCGTCGCCGCCCCCACCCCCGCCGAGCTCGCCGAGGCTTGCATCCCGCGAAGCGTGCCGGCGATGGCGATCAAGAGGCCGTAGACAAAAGCCTTGAACATTCCGCCGACCAGGTCGACGAGATTCACGGCGTCGGCGGTCTGTTGCATGTAAGTCTGGAACGAAAGGTCGAGCATGGTGATGCCGATGAACGCGCCGCCCAAGATGCCGACGAAATCCGCATAAAGGCAGAGCAGCGGCATCATAACGGCGAGTGCGATGATCCGCGGTAGCACCAGGAACTCCAGAGGGTCTATCCCCATCGTCGACAGCGCGTCGATTTCCTGGCTGACTTTCATGCTGGCGAGTTCCGCAGCGAAAGCGGCGCCGCTCCGCCCGGCCATCACGATGCCAGCCATCAAAGCCCCCACGTCACGAACCATGGCGACGCCGACCAGGTTCGCTACGTAGATGGTGGCGCCGAATTGCTGGAGCTGGGCGGCGCCTACAAAAGCGAGGATAAGACCGACGAGAAAGCAAATCAGCGTGACGATGCCTACGGCCTCGGCGCCCACCTGCTGGGTCAGCATCAACAGGTCCGAGCGGCGAAAGCGCACTTTGCGACCGACAAACTTGAAGAGAACTACAGAGGCGTCACCGATGAAGGCGAGCATCTCGTTTACGGAAAGGCCGAATGAAATCGTACCCGCGCCGATCTTCTCCAAGAAGGACGCATCGGCTTCCGTAGCTTTGGCGTCCTCCTTCTCGGGCACCGCCTCGGACAGCGCCAGCAATCGCTGAACTCCCGCCGGGAGACCGCTGCGATCTACCTGAATCCCGCGGGCATGGCCAAGCTCGACCACTCGGGTCACGAACGTGAGTACCCCGCTGTCCCAAGTCGTCAGGTCGTCGGTGTCAAACGTCACCGAGTGGGGCTGAGGCGATAGAACCAGGTCGGCTTCCACAGACTCCGGGTCGGGCAGCGCATCGCGCATACGCCAGCTACCGGCGATGCGGATGTTCGTGGCGCCGTCGGCCGTTCGGTGGACGTACAGTTCGCCGTTCTGGGACATAAAGCCGTGCTAAGGTCCTCTATTTGCCTGGTATGTCGGGCGGAAAGTGTAACCCCAGGCCTGGGCCTGATCAACAATGACTCAAAATGAAAGGCCCGGGCGCAAAGTGCCGCACCCGGGCCCGATCCCTTCGTCGGAGCTGTCTTACTCTTCCTTTGCCGCCGTGGCGGTGACGGGTTTCTCCTCCCCGGTCCCGTACTTGTCGAACCAGCTTCTCAGGTAGAGCTGCGAACGCATGAAGTTGGATGGCCGCGAGGACGTGCCGTGCCATTCTTCGTTGAAGCGCAGCATGACTGTCGGGATCTTCTGCACCTTCAGCGCCATGTAAAACTCCTCGGTCTGTGAGATCGGCGTCCGAAGGTCCTTGATCCCCGTCATCAGCATGGTCGGTGTGGTCACGTTCCCCGCATACATCAACGGCGAGCGCCGCAGATGCTCGCTGGGATCCTCCCAGGGGAAGTGGTCGAAGTTGCGGTACCAGCCGGCTCCGTCGGTGGTGCCGACGAACGATAGCCAGTCTATAACGGGGTAGTTGGACGAGGCCGCGGCGAATCGATCCGTGTGTCCGACGATCCAGGCCGTCAGCACGCCCCCACCGCTGCCGCCAAAGACGAACATATTGTCTTCATCGATATAGCCGCGCTCGATCACTGCGTCGACGCCGTTCATCAGATCGTCGAAGTCTTTGTCGGGGTAGGCACGCTTGATCGCGTTGCCGAACGCGTGGCCGTAACCGGTGCTGCCGCGCGGGTTCGTGTACAACACAACGTAGTCGTTGGCCACGTGTTCCTGGCGACCGAAGTTGAAAGCCACATTGTACATGCCATGTGGGCCGCCGTGGATCTGGAGGATCAGCGGGTACTTCCTGCTGGGATCGAAGTTCGGTGGCTTGATGATCCATCCCTGGACGCGGAAGTCGTCTGTCGACGTATACCAGATCTCTTCGACCTCGCCCAGTTGCACATGGTCAAGGACGTCGTCGTTGACGTGGGTCAACTGAGCGATTCGCTCAGGCCGCTTCACGCTAAAGCTCACCACGTCGCCAGGGTTATGGTAGTCGGCCTGGATCCCTACGGCCTGGCCGTCATCCGTGATGTCGTTGACAGTGAGCATGTGTACGCCGTCGGTGATCTGACGCACGTCGCCATTCATCGTTGCGGCGTACAGATTCCGTGTCCCCTCGCTGTCCACGTTGAAGTAGATCGTCTTGCTGTCTTTCGACCACACCAAGCCGCGAGGCCTTCGGTCGAGCTCTCCCGTGAGGAGACGTGGATTGCTTCCGTCGCGGTCCATCACGTACAGGTCCGGCGGGATATAGGTGTCATCGGTGAAGTCGTACCCGGTATAGGCGATCAGCTTGCCGTCGGGCGACACAACCGGGCCGCCGTCCGGGCCGCGGCGCTCGGTGAGCTGTTGGATGGTGCGGTCGGCGAGGGTCAGTTCGTAGACTTCCGACTCGCGCCAGATATACTCCGCGTCCTCAGCGCGATGAGCGCTGAAGACGAGTGCGCGGCCGTCAGGTGTCCAGTCGATGCCACCGCCGGACCAGCCGCTGGCATGGTTGTAATCGCCGTCGGTCAGTTGCCGCGGAGTCCCGCCGTCCGCGGGTACGACGAATACGTGACGGAACCCGTCTTCAAGAAACCCGACCCTGTCGCGGCGATAGTTCAACCGGTCGATGATGCGTGGGCCTTGTGTCCACTTCGCTCCTTCCGGGCGAGGCGGCAGCTTCACCGTCCACCTGTCTGCACTGGGGACGATCATTGTGAAGGCGATCCGGTTGCCATCGGGTGACCAGCGGATGCTGCCCGGCGATTCATCGAGACGGGTGATTTGCGTCGTCGCACCTTCGGCATCCATCCAGCGGACGAACAGCTGACTGCCTTTGGGTTCGCCTGCCGCGACGTAGACGATGCGGGTCCCGTCGGGGGACCAACGGGCTGAGGAGCCCTCGGCCAGGTAGCGGTTCTTGCTGCCATCCGCATTCATGATCCAGAGTGCCGATTGACGGCGGTCATTGATCTTGTCGACCCAACGACGCGTGTAAATAATCTGGCTGCCATCGGGCGAGATCTGCGGATCGGCGACGCTCTCCATCTCCATGAAGAGATCGAGTGTCAGACGGTCAGGCGCTGGCTGTTGTGCGGTCGAGGCGCAGGGAATGGCCAAAAGCACAACCGCCGCGGACAACACGACGCGTTTCATCGAGGCCTCCTTGGTAGCATGGGATGGTCCTGCCTAGACTAGCGTTCCACGTCTCTCCACACCAGTGGGCGTATCTCGTCGGTGAATCCGGCGGCCCATTCCTGGGCCGCAGCCAGGTTGGCCTCGTAGATCGGCTTCCAGTCGGAGGGCATGTGATCTCGGAAGTGCTCGCTGGTCATGAGCGTATCGCCGACCCCTCGTTCTACCGAATGAACATCACCCAGGAAACACGTGCTGGGTCCCGTGTCCATGGCGTTGATCACGCGGCAGTCGAATCGTGCGTAAGCATCCTCGATGAGCGGAGCGCCACTGTCCCCAATCCGATAGGCGAACTTGGTGAGTTTGTCGTGTTCGCGACCCGAATGAAAGCCAAGCTCCCAAATCAGGTCCCAATTACGTGTGTGGAGTAAATGGAGCGCGAAGGCTCCCGATTCGAACACGAGATCGTGACTGAGGTGGAGCTTCATAACGAATACCGCGACCCGTGGCACCTCGGGGATCAGGGACGCGCGAATGGCCGAGTTCAAGATCATGCCGTTGAGTTGTCCCTGGGATGCGCTGGTTAGCGCGACGATCGGCGATGTCAGGTTTCGAAGAAGCGTGTAGGTTTCGACATTTGAGCTCATGAAGCCACTCCAAGCGTGTATAATAGGCGTGTTTGAATTGACAAGCCGTTGGCCGTCGGATATCCTCAGGGTGCACTGCCCCCCAGACATAAACTCAAAACAACGGTCGATTATGCTATTTCGTACTGATCGAGGCAATCGGACAGCGGTATGGGTGCTCGCACTTCTCCTGGCTACAGGACTCGCCAGTTGTGGCGACGACCAGCCGACCGGACCGGGGAACTTCCCCGATGTTCGCGGGCCCTGGAACGGGCAGTACAGCGTGACAGAATGCGAGGCGTTGACGGGTATCGATCCATTTTTCTGCACCGACGTATTCTATGAAGGCAGATCTCTCACCTTGGACGTAGTGCTGAACCAGACCAGCGAGAGAGTGTCGGGGAACGCCATCCAGGGTTCGATCGCCGGCCAGGTAACGGGGACGGTGAACGACGCGGGCCTGGTCTCGCTTTCGGGTCAGCTGGGAGTGGGCGAGGATGCTACCACGACGATCGAAGACTGGGGCACCCTGTTGGTCGGTGATTCGCTCGACGGGTCTTGGCAGTTCCTCGTCGAGGACAATCTCGACCAAGGATTCGGCAGTGCGCGCGTCACCGCCGATTTGGTGTTGGTGGGGCCGGACGTTCTGGCCTTCTTAGGCTGCCCCGTACAGAGTTGGGTGAGCCAGACCGACTCGATCAACGGAGTTCTCGAGAACGGCGACTGCATGCTCGACGACGAGAGCTTCAACGATGTCTACGCCTTGGATGTCGTGGTCGGTGATTCCATCGAGTTTCGCATGACATCGACGGACTATGACCCGTTCATCATCGTCGCGCAGGCGGACAATAATCCACTCACGGCGGGTGGTGGGCTCGGGCAACCCGTGGCGTCGACAGGTACTCTGGCCAGGGCGAACGAGACCTTGCTGATCGTCGCCAACTCTTGGCTGTCTGGAGTGTCCGGCTCGTACTCGCTGGTCACGACCAAGATCGGCAGTTCGATGACGTCTTCACCCGTCAAACTGCGGCGAGTAGGAGTAGTGGACCGATCCGTGCTCAGTGCCGCGAAGTCGTCCGATCCGTCGACGCGGGAAAGCGTCAGAGAGTTCCTGGGCAAGAAGTTTGGGGACCAGAGCACTCCGGCCGCTGCGTTGAAGCGAAAAGAGGTCGAGTAACCACACGCTTCTCGTCAGTCGTGTGGTCCGGATAGCTCGCTGTCGGTCCGACCAGAAATCACGAAGCCGACCAGAGATGCCTCGGTAGCCCAGTCGAGGGTGTAGTTCATCAGCGTGGCTTGCCGAAGTTTGTCCTCATCGCCCTGACCGGTCCTGATTCGTTCGTCGGCCAGCACGAGGTGGATAGCGCGACGGAAGATCTGCCAGTGCAGCAGCAACGCGCCCACCGGCTTGCCCGCGTCTCGAAAGCGACGCCCTATCCTCTCGGCGAATGCATAACTGGGCACCTCGTCGCCGATCCTCTTCCAGGTCGCAGCGGCGATGCTAGCCGACAGTGCCGACACGTCTTCTTCCAGGGGGCGCTCGCCAATGTTGCGGTAAGGCAGGTTGGATTCGACGAGCTTGTAGCGGTTCGCTATGTCGTTCGCCCGGTGGATCAGGGCTTCGACCAGGGAAAGGGCCTCGGGTTGCCCGGCGGTGCCGCCTCTTCCTGCGGTGATCCTGTAATCTGGCACGACTGTTCCTCCGCCGATTCTGTGGATTGATCAAGCCAGGGGCGCTACCGGGGGATCCTGCGGAAATCGGGCGGGGGCACCTATTCACGGTACTCGCATCGCCCGGTCCCGTCAAGCCACGGAATACTTGGGATTTCGGCGTTTAACGTTTCCCTACCCCCGTCGTCTAACAAACAGAGCGGACAATCCGCGAGCCCGGCTTCCCCGCCGAGCAGGGCGGAACCCAGAGGAGGGGAAGGAATGAACAAGCGAATCTTCAACATGCTGCTGGCGGCTCTGATGGTGGGCGGCATCGCCGCCTGCGATGAGGAGAGCAGCATCCTGGATCCAGAAAACAACCCCCAAGGCGTGGAACTCGAGCTCATGGTCGATGAGGACTTGACCGACGCTCTGGTTATGGACGCCGAGGCGGCCATAGATGCCACCCTCGGACCGGCCCCAGCGGTGAGTGGGCTGGAGTTTACGGAACCGCCGGTGGTGTTCGCCGAGCCGCCCGACCCGGAGATCATCGCGGCGGCGCGGACCAAGCTGCGGGAAGAGTGCCGCCCGTTGTTCCAGCAGGCCCGAGAGGCCTGGCGTAGCGGCGACACCGAAACGGCCGCCGAGCTCGCTTTCCAGGGTCGGCTTTGCGTCGCGGAAGCCCTGATCATGGTCTTCGGCGAAGAGGCCTACGACAACCTGTGGGAGCGACTCGAGCACGTATTGACCTGGCTGGAAGAGGGTGTCGATGAGGACACCTCGGACCTAATCGCGCGGATCGTTCAGCTGATGGACGAAGCCGATGCGATCAAGAACGGTCCGGAGATCGACAACCAGTTGGCTCTGGCCACCGAGCGTTTGCTGCTTGCGTTGCAGATCGGAAACCGAGAGCGGCACCTGCAGCGCCGCCAGCAGATGGAGCAGCACGCCCGGTTCTCGATCTTCATGGCCCAATCGGCGATTAATCTGTCGCTTCAGGTTGCCGGTGAAGATATCACAGAACGTCAGATTAGAGCGGCGCGGCACGCGCAGCACATGGTGATACAGGCAGCGCAGGCGCTGGAGAATGGCCGCCACGGATTGGCGTTCCACCTGGCCCGCGAAGCCGTGAACGTAGGACTGCTGGTCGTAGTGCTCGAGCCGGGCGTCACCGAGGCCAACCTCGTCGAGGTCATGGTGCAGCTGTCGGCGATGGCGATACAGGCGGCGGAGGAGGCTTTGGCTGGTGCAGATCAGCAGGGGTTCCCCGCTCATTTGCTCGGGCACGCCAAGATGCTAAAAGACAAGGCCGACTTGATTGCGGCGACGCATCCGCGCGCTGCGGTCCACCTCTACTGGCACGCGGCGGTGACGGCCTACGGCGTGATCCTATTGTCGAGCGACTCGGCGTAGTAGAAACTTATGCCTGGAACCGAACCGGGGTCGCTGCCTTTCGGCAGCGGCCCCTTTTTTCGAGCGATCAACTCGAGTTCTTTGACCGTGCCTTCTGTCTCAGCTCTTGTATATAGTCGTGTAGCGTGAGGAACTTCTCGTAGACCGTGACCCCCTTACCCTTCCGCCCGATCTCCGCCAATAGGTCCTTCAATCGGCCGCGGCGAATCACATAGAAACGGAAGGTCTCGGCGAAGTCCTCGAGAGGGTGCTTCGAGGCGTAGGCCGTAACGTGGTTCACGGGCGTATGTGAGAGGTTTCGCTTGCGAAAAGATACCCAGCTCTCGTCAACACCGCGGTAGGCTTTGTCCACGTCCCCGAACGCGCGGCGGAACCGTCTCGATCGGGCAAACCGCCAATGATGGTACAGGAAGCTGTGACCCAGTTCGTGGATAACCAGCCCGGTTATTCCCGGCCACGATATCTGGTCGCGCCGCTCGACCAAGCGCCGCTCGATCTCGACGATGTCGGGATATCGGGGATCGACCCCAGAGATGCCGGGGCGCACCAGGATGCGATAGCCCCAGTCGGGGACCCGGACCTTGCGAAGCAGCCCCTTCACGCGCCGCAGCGCCGGCTGCAGCAGATCTTGGCCGGTCGCATCCCGACCGCACCAGGGACAATGGTCCATCATGTCATTGACGCCGCCATGACAGTGCGGACATTCGCCTTCGTACTCGGTGTCGAAGCGCCAGTATTGCCGTCTGCCGCACCACGGGCAGTAGTCCATCGGATACTCGAGACCGCCCCGACACGACGTATAAACGCAGCGGGCGTGGAAGCGAAAACCGCGTGGTCGTTTAAGCGGCACTTCACTGGAATGTTCGTCGGCGATGTCGCTGCCACACCAAGCGCAGAAAGAAAAGCTGTTCGAGGCGATCCAGCCGCAGTAGTAGCACTCGGCCCCCGTCTCGTCCTTCGTGTCGCCCCAAACGAGACGTTTGCCGCAGTCAGGGCAGAAGTGCCAATAACGGCGTAGTCCACGGTGGCAGCGCGTGCAGTGGGCCGCGACCCAGGTCTCAGGTTTCTTTTGCTTTCTCATAGCGGGACAGGGCCTCGCGCACGATTCGTTCGATGAACTTGTAATAGTCGAGTCCGTCACGCTCGGCGGCGTTCGCCATGTCCTCGCCGAAAGCGATGTACGGGTTCGGGTTCACTTCCAGGACGTAGACTTTTTGCTCACGTGTGAGGCGAATGTCTATGCGCCCGTAGTCTCGTAGGCCAAGCGCCGTGTAGGCGAGTTTCGACGCCCGTACGATTTCCTCCATGGCTGCTTTTCCGATGCGTCGTGCGAAGATGTTCTTGATCCCCCAGCGCTCGCGATATTCGAGATCCCATTTGGCGTTGTACGTCGCGATCTTCTTCGCCACTTCTTGAATCTTGTCGAAGGTGATCTCCACGACAGGTAAGACCTGAAGGCGACGGTTGCCCAGGATACCAACGTACAGCTCACGACCGTCGACCATCTCTTCGGCGATCGCCGGTTGGTACAGGTTTCGGTGTATGAAATCCACCCGTTCCTGCAAACTCTCGACATCGGTCACTACCGACGATTGGGAGATTCCGACGGAAGCATCTTCGTGCGTCGGCTTGACGATGATGGGGAACGCCATCTCCTTGGCCAGTTCTACTTTGTCGCCAGGTGCGTATACGGCAAAACGAGGCACGTTAACCGAATGGAAGGACAGGATCTTCTTGCTCGTGGCTTTGTCCCGGGCCAGAAGCAAAGCCTCCGGCGGCGAGCCCGAATAGCGATATCCCTTCATCTCGAGCAAAGCCGTGACGGCGTAGTCGTAGCGAGCCTTGCCCATGTACGACTCGGTCGCGTTGAAGACGAAATCGGGATCGAAATCCTCGAGACGGTCGAGTAGGCGGCGCAGGTTGTCGTGAAAGCCGATGAGGTGAACTTCGTGCCCGTTCTCCATCAATGCTTCGGCGAGACTACTGCGATCTTCATCGCACCCCCGTTTCTCCGCCCCGGAGTACAATGGCGGAGTCGTCGATCCCCGGCAATGGTCGGTGGATCGAGTCAGGAGGCTTTGGGCAGGGATATGGTGAAGGTAGAACCGCTTCCCGGTGTCGATTGTACGGCGATCTCGCCCCCGTGATCGCGGACTATGCCGGCCGCAATCGCCAGGCCCAGTCCCGTCCCGACGCCCGGTGCTTTGGTGGTAAAAAAGGCCTCGAAGATGCGCTTCTGCACCTCCGGTGGCATTCCCACGCCGTTGTCCGACACCTCAAGCATCACATGGGTGTTATCAGTCGTCGTTCGAACTGTGATGGTGCCATCGGCCGCGCCATCAATGGCGTGCCGCGCATTGTCCAGCAAGTTGAGAATCACCTGTTCCAGACGGCTTTCGCCCGCTTCGACTGCGCTGGAGTCCGAAGTGAGGTCGTATACGATCCTGATGTCGTCCGACCGCGCACGCAGTGAAAAGAGGTTCATCGCCCGGTCCGTGATCTCGTTGACGGAGACGACCGGGTCCACCGTGTCGCGGCGCGTGAAGCAGAGCAGCTCGCGGACCAGAGCGGAAGCTCGTTCGGCCTCTCCTTTCACCTGCTCTAGCGATTCGCGGTTGGTGTCGTCGCAATCTGCGAGCAGGTCGTCAACGATTGTCGTGATTCCTGTGAGCGGATTGCTGAGACCGTGCAGAACCTGGGCCGTTAGTTCGCCCATCGTGGCGAGGCGCTCTCGGTGCGTGGTGACTTCACGTGCCAGATCGCTCGTAGACCGTGCCTTCGATCCCACGAGGGGCTGTTGTACTTCCATGCTCCAGGGGACGAACGGCACCAGGCCGACCGCGATGTAGATGAGCCAGAACGATACCGAGTAGAGAACGACGGCCGGCCAGTATGCGTCTCCTGCCACCGCCAAGATCAGAGGATCGTCGTAGGCCACGATTGCCAGATAGGTGGCTACCGCTAGCGCTGCAGTGCTGGCCGTCCAAATCACGCTTTCGCGGCCGATGCCGATTGCTGCCAAATAGACTAGCAGGGCGTAAACGCTAGCGAGGTAGAAATGACTGCCGAGCCCCTCGACCGGTAGCCATGCGAGAGCCAGGCAAAAGAGGGCTATCTCTGCGCAGCGCAGGTAGATCGCTCGGCTGCGTGCCCAGGTGGCCCAGTGCTCTTCCGCGGCGGATATTACGCCGTTGTACACCAGGACCACTGCGGTGATTAGGACCGCAAATCGCCAGGCTGCTGGCCCGCCGACAACCAGCGCGTACGCAGGTGCCAGCATCAGTATCCAGCGGTGATACACGTCCATCAGGTGTACGAAGGCGGACGCGCGCTGTCTGAGTTGGCGGGTTACGGTTAGGTGATGGATCGCCGGCTTGCCTGCAACAAGCGCTGTCGTTGAACCATCGTAGTTCATGGACGCCAACGTGGACCTCCTAGGGTTACCATCACTGCCCGAAACGTGGCCGCCAGAAGTCAGCCGACGTCGGGAATACTTTCTCGGTCAGTCGAACGCCGAAGGTGGCGAATAAGCCGGCGCCGCCATCGACTGCGAAATCCGGGTCGCGCAGGTCGCCGAACCTGTAGCCGAATTGGGCTTCCAGGCCATCGACGGGAATGAAGACCAGCGAAGGTGCCAGATCCCAGCGTTGCGAGTGGCTGGTGCGCTCGATCAGCAGGCGACTCTCCGCTCGGAATCCCAACCAGGACTGTACGGCTAGATCGAGACGCCCGCCGACGTAGTCGGCCCAGGATGTCAGATCCTGGGTCGCGTCATCGGCCAGGGCCGTCTGGGCCTGTGTGCGTCGCAGCGCGTAGCGTCCTCCGAGCTCGCCCCAGGCGACCGGTGCCCAGATCGCTTCGAGCGCACCGATCAACCTCTGTTCGTCGCCGTAGGCTCCGAGCACGCCGCCCGAGATCGGGTTGTTCTCGGAGAGCCACTCGAACTTTGTCAGAACGTTCAGCGCATCGTTGCCGACCGGACGGAACGCCACTCCTAAAAGTGCCGAGGTACGCCATCTGGCCACGTCGCTATCCTGCAGCATCTGCTGTGTCCACACGTACTCGTTGCGAGACAGGACGGCCAACGACCGGTTCACCGAGATGTCGCCGGCCAGAGAGAACAGTCGCGTCGAAGCGAAGTCGCCATCGCGATACTCGCCGCGGGCGCTGGCCCGGTAGGGTGCATCCGTGGGAATCAGCTCGGCGCCAGCGCCGAACGACCAGTAGTCGTCTTCGGCCTGCAGGAACGGCAGCGCGCGAACCGGGTCGGCGATCGAGGCGCTGGCGAGGCCGAATCGCCGCTCGAACATCGTATTGAACGACCATGAGCCGAGCCGTGCGCGGTTGTTCAGACCGACGATCGCCGCGTTCTGAGCGCCGCTTACGCCGCCGGCGATCTGGTAGGAACCCCAAGCCTCGGTCCCGAAGCCGATATCGGTGCGGACGCCCAGGCGAGTGATCGAGTATTTGTCCGAGTCGGCCCGAGGCACCACGTGCCGATGCGGTGTCTCCAGTGCGATCTTCTCGGTTCGCTTGAAGCTCGCGCCGCCCCCGAAGTAGTCGGGCAGAACGACATTGCCGCTGTAGTTGAACTGGTGTCGAGCTTCGGTCCAGAGCGTGAACCTTTGGGTCGGCATCCAGCTTAGCTTCAGCTCGCCGGCCTGGGACTCGTCACTGTTTCCATCGGTTAGGAAGCGGTCCGCGGCGACGCGGGCATCGAGTTTGAAGCGGTCGCCGAAAGGCTGCACGATGCCGCCGGAAGTGCGCTGTCGCTTGACGCGCTCGGGCTTGAACGTTTGCTGAGCATGTTCGACGCGCAGCTCGCCCGCGCCAATGTTCAAACCGCCAGCAGCCCGAACCTCTTCGGTCCCACCACGGAGCGCGAGGTTCGACGGATTGTGATAGCGATCGCCGACCTTCATCCAACCGGCCGAGAGATTCAGGTTACCGTCGAGCAGGCGAACCGAACCGTCGATCGAGGTGGCGAAGCCGCTGGAGTCGCGGTTCTGCGAGTACGACAGCTCGGCACCCAGGTTGAATGCGCCGAAGCTGAGCATGCGGACGTCGGCTCCGGCGAGCTGTAGTCCGCTGGCGCTCTGAGCGTCGTTGATGTACGTGGCACCGACGCGAAGCGAGTCTACGGCGTGCGTCTGAAACAGCTGGTTGGCATCGGTTGCGGCGCGGACCCCCCAAACGGCCTTGCGCTCGC
>JBDHGH010000029.1:0-27860 GCA_039589995.1 Gemmatimonadota bacterium
CGTATTCTCTGCGCGCGAGGTCGAATTTCCCATTCATCGTAAGAAGATCGCCGAGCTGGACGCGGTACACCGAGGTCGCGGTGGCGATCGGCACAGCGCCCGAGATATCAGAGGGTGTGGATAGGGGAGTGGCGGCGGCGAGAACTGCAATCACAGCCAGCAGTGCCGCGAAACGTGCATACCTTCTCATCGGTCAGACCTCCAGTCGTAAACAAGGAGGCGCCCGCTAACCGATCAATGCACAGTACGAAAGAATGGAATGCTGGGTTTCGTTAGGAATCCCAGTGCTCAGCGCACCGCCGTCGCCAGAGTGTCGTGGTGCGATTGGATCAGCGTTCGCAGGTACGTTCCGATTCGATCGGCACCCTCGAAACCGGCCGCCTTCGCGGAGGCCTCCTTGTCGACGTCGGGGATGTCCGCGCTAGCAGAGTAATGCTTGAGGTCCCGATAGAAACCGATGGTGTAGCTGTCCCAGGCCGCGCCGGCGACCCGGGTGAAGATCAGGTTCTGCGGTCGACCGATGCCCTGGAGGTAGGCGTTCTCCATCTCGCGCTCTTCGATGAGTTTGGCCTGCATGCCCGGCAGCGCGATGAACATTTCCACGTGGTAGTACGAGTTGTTCTCGAAAGCGTCGCGGACGATATCGAGTGGTGGTCCG
This sequence comes from Gemmatimonadota bacterium, assembly GCA_039589995.1. Lineage (GTDB taxonomy): Bacteria > Gemmatimonadota > Gemmatimonadetes > Palauibacterales > KS3-K002 > JBDHGH01. The sequence goes on from JBDHGH010000029.1 coordinate 659, forward strand.
AGTACGTAGAGGTCCTCGCGCCAGGCGACGCGCTCGCTCAGCTCTTCGACAAATTCGGCATCCGATAACTCGGATTGTTGCCCCGCGCTCTCGCGACGGGCGACTCTGCTGTTGGAGAAGTATTCCTCGGCGCTGCCCATAGGGAATAGCAACAGCAGGTCCCACTGATCGCCCTGGCTGTGCCTCATGATGAAGGGGCGCTCGTCCCCTGCGGCGTCGTATGCCGGCATGCGGTCGAGATACATCTCCATGACTTCCAGCAGATCGCCTGGGGCGGCCCTCAACGTGAGAGTCCTATATAGGTAGCCTTCACTGGCCTGGGTCGATCCCAACGACAGAGCAGCGGCGAGCAGCAGTGCGATCATGATCCGGCCCTGTTCGTGTTGTTCAGCGTTTCGACGATTCGCACCAATGGATCGGGCCCGCGCATCGATGTCAAGACGATACGATCGAAGCGACGCGTCAGGCTCAGCGCCAGCGAAGCCGCTTCAACGGCCGCCTCCTCGAGGTCCTCATCGTCGACCATGTTGATCACGGGCACGACGGTGGCGCTACCCACGTTCTTCAGGGCGCCGTTCTCACTGGCGAGTAACTGCGCGACGTGTTCCGAAGTGATCGGCTGGTCTCGACGCGCACCCGTCACCGCTTCCAAGAGCTCGATTCGGTGAGCGATCTTGTCCGAGAGCGGCGCCCCGATGGTTTTCGCCGACACGACTGGAACCACCGTCGTGGCGTGACCCGGTATCAGCGGTTCTCCATCCTGGGGCGCCTTTATCCACCGCATGCGCGCACCATCGGCCTTTACGAGCACCACGTCGAAGCCGGCCGAGGCCTGGATGTCGGCTATGATTTGCGGATCGAGACCGCCATGGCGGCTCTTCTTCACATCGGTGAGTGCGAACGCGACGATGCGATGGTCGGCAGCGGCTTCGGTGACGCGATCGATGATCTCCCGGTGGTCGCCGATGACTTCATGGGCCTTCAGCGCTCCAGGGAAATGGGCCAGTGGCACAGTAGAAGTGATTCCAACTCGCCCCGGGTGCAGCCCGGCCAGGCGATACAGCGTGGTCTTCTTTCCTCCAGCGCCGACGGCACACACCGTCCCGGTGCGAGCGTGCAAGGCGTCGATCAACTCGGACATGTCGGATTACGCAGCGCCGATGACAGCGGCATGAACCGAGAGTATTCGGGGAAGAAAGCCGGCGATGGCGTCCCAAGTGTCCCCGCTGTCACGGCTGGCGAAAAGGTGGCCGCTCGATGTCCCGAAGTACACTCCGCATCGATCGAGGCCGTCAGTATCGATTGCCTCGCGAAGGATGGTCACGTAGGCCTTCTCCTGCGGCAGACCCTGGGTCAGCGGTTCCCAATCGGCGCCGGCGTTCCGGCTACGATAGACCGTCAAGGCGCCACCCACCGTCGTGCGGACGTGACTGCTCTCCTCCGGGATGATATAGACCGTGTCGGCATCGTTTGGATCGGTGGCGATGGCGTAGCCGAAGTCGCTTGGAAGTCCTTCTGTGATCTCGATCCAGTGCTCGCCACGGTCGTCGCTGCGGTAGCTGCCGGTGTGACTTTGTTGGTACAGGCGGTCGGGCCGTGTCGGGTGCATCACCAGTCGATGTACGCAGTGGCCGGTCTTCGGGAGAGTATCTGCGAGGTAGTCGGCACGCACGCCCTGGTTGGCTGGGGTCCAGGAGTTGCCGCCGTCATCGGACCGGTAGACGCCGCCGGCCGATACCGCGGCGTAGATCCGGTTGCCGTCACGCGGATCGACGTGAATCGAATGGAGCGCCAACCCTCCCTTGGCCGGTTGCCACGCTTCCCGAGTCGGGTGCTCGTTCAGACCGCTCACCGAGGTCCAGGAGGACCCGCGGTCCCGGCTCACGAACAGTCCCGCGGGCTCGATACCCGCGTAAAGGGTGGTCGGCTGTTGCGCGTGACCCGCCGCGAGATACCAAATCGCTCGAAGGGAGTTGCTTTCGTCGCCCGGATTGTGGTGGGGAGCGTTCTGCAAGAGTTCCCAAGAGTGGCCACCGTCACCGCTGCGATGGACGTGAACGCCCCAGACCATGTGGCGGACGGCCGCATAGGCGGTGTTCGGATCGCGCGGATCGAGAATGGAGTGATACACCTCGTAGCCTGCGAGATGGGGACCTTCCAACCGCCACTTGTTTCTATCCTCATCAGAAATGGCGAGAAACAATCCCTTGCGCGTGCCGACGAAAAGCACGACGCGTGAGCGATCGGAACTCGGAATGCGACACCTCCAAGCTCGGCGTGCCGAGGCTCAGCCTACTCGTGGATCGTCTGAATAAACGGGATGGCGTTGGGCTTTACAAGACTGGAGGCGGTATGCGGCTACGAGGCGCTGCAGGTGATGACGCCCTCACCGGCATCGGGGACCCCGGCGATGGCCGACACCGGACCGATATAAAAACCGCACGTAATAGCAGTCATCTGGTGGGTGGCGTCGGCGCTCCAGCCGTTTCCGGAAGTCTCGACGATCTGCAGCGTCACCATCGGGGTCACGCTCTGGTCCAGGCTGGCCATGTCTGCGGAGTACTGATAATACTTGTCGAAGTAAGACTCTTGGGCGGTGGTCAGGGTCCGCAACGCGGTCTGCATTTGAGACCTGTAAGCCTTCTCGCGTGTCCTGGCGAAGCGCGGGAGAGATATCAGGGCCAGTATGCCGATCAGTGTCACCACAACGAGAAGCTCGACCAGCGTGAAACCCGCCAGACGGCGTTTCGTCGATCTCTTTCTAGGCGGGATCTGTATGGTCGAGGTCAATCGCATCGTTCGGTTCCGCTCCTATCGCAGCAATCGTGGGCGTTCCAAGCCCACGCTTCTGCCGCCCATCGAGGCAATCTCCATGCCGATCCCCGGGCCATCTCTAAGATCCGCCGCTGCAAGAGCTTGGGTTATTGTAATTCGTCTTACATGTATTGAGATTATACTCATTCTGCAAGGAGTTGCTGCGCTCTGCGGCGGGCCTGAAAGCCATGAGATCACCGGTTGTCCTCGTCCCGGAGAAGCGCCTGAATGGCCGCGTGTGCAAGGGAGGGACCCCGACGCGTCTTCTAGCTGATAAGGGCCACTCGCCCGAAACGTTGACTATACCAGGAGGTAAAGATGCGTAGATGGACGATGGTGGTGGTGACGGCCACGGCGGCTCTGTCGCTGGGCGCCGCCTCAGCCACGATAGACGCACGGGATTCGAGGGAGGGCGACGAGGGTAGACGTCCCAGCCTTACGATCTACACCGGCAACCTGGCCTTGGTGCGGCGCAGCGTTGAGATGACCCTTGCTCCGGGTTCTCGGACCGTAAACGTGGACGGCCTGCCCACGAACATGGATCCGTCCAGCCTGATCGTGCTGAACGCCGATGTTACGCTCCTCGGTACCCACGGATTCCGCAGCTACCAGGATCCCGTGTCGGGTTCTGGTGCCTCGGTGAACCTCGATCTGGAGGTGAGTCGCCCGGTAGAGGATCTGGAGTTGGTGTACATGACGACGGGCCTGAATTGGAGCGCTGACTACTCCGTGGTCATCGCCCGCGACAATGCTTCCGCGCGCATCGACGGATTTGCGGCGATCACCAACGGGTCGGGCACTCGCTACGAAGGTGCTGAGCTACAGCTGCTGGCCGGCACAATTCAGCGTGGAGGGCGATCGCGTTTGGACGAGAACGACTTCCGCGCCATGGCGATGGAGAGGGTGGCTGGCAGCCCCGAGCTTCAACAGGCGTCGTTTGGCGACTACCACATCTATACGGTCTCCGAGCCGCTGACGCTTTGGAGCAGCGCGTCGCGTCGCATTCGCCTGGTGGGTGCTGCACGAGTGCGGGCAGAAAAGGAGTATACGCTGGTGCACAACGTGGCGTATCACGGCCAGTATGCGGAATCCGAGACGCGGCCGGTTGCGGTCGGGTATCGCCTGCATCGACCGGAAGGAACCGAGTTCGGCGACGTTCCGCTGCCGGGCGGGCAGGTCAAAATCCTGCAGCGAGATGAGGATGGCCGGGTCCAGCTTCTGGGGATCGCTGCGATTGCGAATACCCCGAAGGACGTAGACTTGAGCCTCACCACCGGATTTGCCTTCGATGTCCTGGGGACACGTACGCAAACAAACTACCGAAGACTTCCGGACGGGACCTACGAGTCGGCTTGGAAGGTGGAGTTGCGGAACAAGAGCGATAGTGATGTGACGGTTCAGGTTGTCGAGCAACTCAACGGAGACTGGCGGATCGTCGAGTCCTCCCACAGCTGGGAGAAGCTGTCTGCGGGCGCGGTGCGATTCCAGATCGGGGTGCCTTCGGAAGGTGAGACGACGCTGGAATATACGGTCCAGGTGCGTAGTTGACGGGTAGCGGCTGGCGTTGACACACGCCTGTTTCCCTACATATTCTCCGGGCTACCAGGGGTTATGCCCCGAAGGACGTGGTGCCCGATATCGGGTCTAAGATTGGGAGAGTAATGGTCCAGGTTACGGTTAACGAAGGCGACGATCTCGAGCGCGTATTGCGCCGCTTCAAGCGGCAGGTACAGAAGGCTGGGATCTTCACCGACCTCAAGCGAAAGAAGCACTACGAGAAGCCCAGCGAGACGCGGAAGCGAAAGCGCAACGCGGCTCGACGGCGCAGTCGCCGGACGCGGCAACGCAGGTAGCTTCTCAGCAAAACTGAGATTCGAGCCACCCGGACCCGCCTAGCGGGCCTGGGCCGGCTTTTTTTGTATCTTCCATACATGGATTCCGCAGAACTGGCCGCACCAAGACACACGACCGATACCGGCCTGGCCGGGCGTCTGGACGACCGTCTAAGCGCTACCAGTCTTCTTCCCAGACGTGCGTCTGTCGCCGTTGCTCTGTCCGGCGGGCTGGATTCCGTGGTCTTGTTGGATCTCCTGGAGACACTGACCGGAACTTGGGACTGGTCCCTCAGCGCCGCCCACTTCGATCACCGCATGCGGGCGGACAGCGGCAACGATGCGAAATGGGTGCGAGCCCTTTGCGAACGGCGGCGTATTCCGTGCTGGACCGAACGCTCGCACGAAATCCCTCGCAACGAGGCTGAGGCCAGGAGACTCCGCTACGATTTTCTTCACCGTGCAGGTGCTTTGCTGGGAGCCGAGCTTCTGGCGACCGCCCACCAGGCGGACGACCAGGCCGAAACGGTGCTTTTTCGCCTGATCCGTGGTAGCGGCCTCGCGGGTCTGTCCGGTATCCCGGCCAGCCGAGCGCCAAACCTGGTACGCCCGCTCCTGCCGTTCTGGCGTGAGGAGCTAGAGACGTACGCCAGCGCACGAGGTTTGAGCTACCTGACCGACCCCAGCAACCTGGACCTGTCCTACACGCGTAACCGGCTGCGGCTCGAATGCATTCCGCGTATCGAGGCGAGCGGCACACCCGATCTTAGAGCTCAATTGTGCCGGCTGTCGGACTTGGCCGGGCGAGCCGCCCGGGTGGTGGACGGTATCTGCGAGAATGCGCTCCGAGACATGGTTATCGAGGCCTCCGAAGACCGCATAGTAGTTGCACGTACAGGTTTTCTCGCCTATGATAAGAGCGTACGGGCACACCTCTTGCGCGTGATCGTACGTGGTATTGGTCTGCCACCAAGGCGGGCCGGAACGCATGCGGCAGTAGAGTTTATTAGCACCTGTCCCAGCGGTCGTCGAATCGAGTTGGGCGGGGGCGTCGTCGTTCACCGCGAGTTCGATCGCATCGTTCTGGAACGACGATCGGATGGGCTGCAAGCGCGAGATGACGAGCTTGTGATTGCCGATGTGCGAGGCGGTGAGAAGGAGGTGCAGATCGCCGGCGCACGCTGGCGAGTGCGGTGGGGGCTGGGTGCGCTCGAGGTGGACGGGGGCGAGGAAGTGGCGTGTTTCGATCCTTCCGACCTGCAGTTCCCGTTGAGCGTGCGGGGCTGGCGGCCAGGCGATCGTGTTCGGCTCGACGGCGGCACAAGAAAGCTCAAGAAGGTGTTTGTGGATAGGAGGGTGGGTCGCTCGCAGCGCGCTAGTTTCCCGTTGCTTGCCGACGCCACCGGCGTTCTTTGGGTCGTGGGCCTGGTTCGAGGGGTGAAGGCCGGTCCCCACGCTGGGGAGAACGTACTGACAATCGGATTTCGGCGAGAGGGATGAGCGAGGTCGCTACCGGATATCCAGGTCTCAAACGAATCGTCTACAGCGAGGCCGAGATCGCATCGCGCGTTCGGCATATGGGCTTGGAAATCGATTCGTTCTATCCGCCAGAAGACGAGGTTCTGGTGATTGGGCTGCTGAAGGGCGCGTACATGTTCGTCGCGGACCTGGTACGGGAAATCGACCGACCCACGCTGAAGGTCGATTTCCTGACGGCGGCACTGTACGGGGATGGTACCGACGCCAGCGGCGACGTCGCGTTGGTGCGCGATGTCGATGCGTCGGTCGAGGGGCGACACGTTCTTCTCGTCGAGGACGTAGTGGATAGCGGCAAGACGCTGAACCGAATCGGCGACTTTTTGGTGGACCAATCACCGCAGTCGCTCGAAGTGTGCGCGCTCTTGCACAAGAGAATCGCTGCAGGCTTGCGCTACGAACCGCGATGGGTCGGATTCGATGCGCCGGCGGACTGGCTCGTTGGCTATGGCTTGGACCTGGGCGAGCGGTACCGGCACCTGCCCTTTGTAGGTGCGATCGCCGTCGAGGACGATAGAGGTATATAAATATGACGGACCGGACTCCCAACCGACCTGAACCGCAAGGACGCTGGGCACGAATGTCCAGAAGCCTGGCTTTCTGGGCGCTCGTTCTCTTGGTTCCGCTGATTATCATCCAGGTGCTTGGTTCCGGCCGCAAGGACATTCAGGAGCTCACCTACACCGAGTTCATGCAGGAGCTCGATGAAGGGAACGTTCTGAAGGTCACCGTCGTCGATGGCAAGGAGATCGAGGGCGAGCTGCGTGCGCCCATCGGGCAGTCGGGCCAAGCGGCGCGCGATTTCAGTACGCGGCTCCCGGTGTGGCATAGCGAGGACATACTGGGTCGGCTCGAGGCGAGCGGAGTCACCATCGAGGCCGAAGAGGCTCGGCCCAACTGGTGGGGTGTGCTTGCCGGTGCGCTCCCGTGGATCTTCCTGTTCGGATTGATGCTCTTCTGGCTGCGCCAGATGCAGTCGGGCGGAGCACGAGCCTTCTCGTTTGGAAAATCGAAGGCGAAACTGCTGTCGGGAGACACGCCGAAGCTGACGTTCGCCGATGTTGCCGGATGTGAGGAGGCGAAAGAGGACCTGAAGGAGACCATCGAGTTCCTGAAGGATCCCTCGAGGTTCACGCGCCTGGGTGGTCGACTGCCGAAGGGCGCGCTGCTCGTGGGTGCGCCGGGAACGGGGAAGACCCTCCTGGCCAAGGCCGTGGCCGGCGAAGCCTCGCGGCCCTTCTTCAGCATGTCGGGGTCGGATTTCGTTGAGATGTTCGTCGGCGTCGGCGCGTCGCGCGTGCGGGACCTGTTCGAGCAGGGCAAGCAGCACGCGCCCTGCATAATCTTCATCGATGAGCTCGACGCCGTGGGACGTCACCGCGGCGCCGGCCTGGGCGGCGGTCACGACGAGCGCGAGCAGACGCTAAACCAGCTGCTTGTCGAGATGGATGGCTTCGAGTCTAACGAGGGCGTGATTCTGATCGCCGCTACGAACCGGCCCGACGTCCTCGATCCGGCGCTGCTGCGGCCCGGCCGCTTCGACCGCCAGATCGTTGTCGACGCTCCGGACGTAAAAGGCCGGGAAGGGATCCTCGCCGTTCACACGCGTAAGATCCCGCTGGCCGACGATGTCGATCTTCAGAAGCTAGCCCGGGCGACCCCGGGAATGAGCGGCGCCGACCTGGCCAACATGGTCAACGAGGCGGCGTTATTGGCGGCGCGACGCGACAGAGACCGGGTCTTTATGGTCGACCTCGAGGAGTCGAAGGACCGGGTCCTGCTGGGCGCCGAGCGCAAGAGCATGGTGATCAGCGACGAGGAGAAGCGGCTCAGCGCCTATCACGAGGCCGGTCACGCAGTTGCGTCGCACTACACTCCGGATTGCGATCCGCTTCACAAGGTGACGATTGTGCCGCGCGGACGGGCTCTCGGCCTGACCTTCTCGATGCCGGAAGACGACCGGCACAGCTATTCCAAGTCGTATCTACTGGCACAGCTGGTTTACGCGTATGGTGGCCGCGTAGCCGAGGAGCAGATCTTCGGTGCCGAGAAGATCACCACCGGCGCGGGTAACGACATCGAACGAGCCACAGCCCTGGCGCGCCGCATGGTGACCGAGTGGGGAATGTCCGATGTCGTCGGTCCTATGAACGTGGGGGACCGAGGTGAGGAGATCTTCTTGGGGCGCGAGATCATGGAGCGTCGTGACGTCAGCGAGCAGATGGCGCGCCTGGTAGACGAAGAGGTTCGAAAGCTCCTCGACGACGCTTTCCAAGCGGCAGCCGCTGTGATCAGGCAACACGAGGATAAGCTGCACGTTCTGGCCAACGCGCTGCTCGAGCGCGAGACCTTGGATTCCGACGAGATCGGCCTCGTCTTCGCGGGGAAGGAGCTTCCTCCGCTTCCGGAAGCGGAGCCGGTCGACGCCGAACCGCCGGATGCGAAGAAGCCGGAAGTCAAACCAGCCGTGCGGGATACGGCGGGGGCCAGGATCGAGAACCTGAAACCTGCCACGTCCTTCGAGAGTACAAAAGGAGAAGTAGGGAAGTCCTGAGATATCGCGATGAGCGCTGAACGAATGGCGGAGAGCGCAGCAGCCGTTACTAGTGAGGAGGAGGTCGGGAGGAGCTGGCGCACAGCGCGCCGGGCGATCGATCTGTCGAATCCGGTGTTGATGGGCGTCCTGAACATCACACCGGATTCTTTTTTTGACGGCGGCCGGTTCTTCGATCGTGACCTGGCCATTCGGCGGTTGGAGGAGCTGGCGAGCGAGGGCGCCGATATCATCGATATCGGCGGCGAATCGACTCGACCGGGCTCGCTCGCCGTCAGCGAGAACGAAGAGCTGGACCGCGTGCTGCCAGTTCTTGAAGCTGCGGCCGCATTCGACGTGCCGATCTCTATCGACACCACGAAGTCGGCGGTGGCCCGCAGAGCGCTCGAGGCCGGAGCCGAGATCATCAACGATATCTCCGGCCTGCGATTCGATCCGGATCTGGCGCGACTCGCCGCGGACTCGGGTGCGGGTCTGGTAATGATGCACATGCGCGGAGAGCCGCGAACCATGCAGGACCACATCCACTACGACGATCTGATCGGCGACATACGGATGGAGCTGAGCGAGTCGGTGGAGGTGGCAACGGGCGCCGGTTGTCGGCGTGACCAGCTAGTCGTCGATCCCGGGATCGGTTTCGGCAAGACGGCCGAACAGAACCTGGAGTTGATCGACGAGCTCGGTCGTATCGGCGAGTTGGGACTTCCGGTATTGATCGGACCCTCGCGCAAGTCGTTCATCGGGAAAACGTTGGGACTCGAGGTCGAGGATCGTTTGGAGGCGACGCTGGCAGCTTGTGTCGTAGCACTGGTTCGCGGTGCGCGGATCTTCCGCGTGCACGACGTTCTGCCGGCGCGACGAGCATTGGACATGGCCAACCTGATAGCCGGGTAAACGAGCGTGGAGAGCCTTCTCGAGCGTATCAGCTTTCTGAGGCCAGATCTGTCGGATATCCTGCAGATCGCTGTGGTGGCGTACATCTTCTACCGCCTACTGCTGTTGTGGGCGGGGACGAGGGCCATCCAGATGATCATGGGTCTCCTGGTGCTCTTCGCCGTGTACGCGCTGGCGGGAGTCCTCGAGCTCGAACTCATTCGCTACCTATTAGAGTTCGTATTCACCTACGGTGCTTTGGCCGCGGTAGTCATCTTCCAGCCCGAGCTGCGTAGCGCGCTGACAAAGCTGGGGCAGAACCGATTCTGGAAGTACTTCTCGCGGTCCGAAAAGACATCCGAGGCGCTGCAGGAGCTGGCTCATGCCACACAGGTCCTCTCGCGGAAACGGATCGGAGCGATCATCGCGGTCGAAAAGGAAGTGGGGTTGGACGAGTACGCGCGGAAGGGAACACCGATCGATGCCCCGATTTCGACGGAGCTGATCGAGAGCATATTCGTTCGCTACGGCCCGCTTCACGACGGAGCGGTGCTCGTCAGGGGCGAAACCATGGTGGCGGCGCGCTGCATCCTTCCGCTGACCCAGTTTCCGGTCACGGACCGGAGCTTGGGAACGCGTCATCGGGCGGCCATCGGCCTGTCGGAGGAGACCGATGCAACGGTCATTGTCGTCTCGGAGGAGACCGGCCAGATCTCGCTGGCTCAGCGTGGGCGTCTGGAGCGGAACGTGACGGGTGATCGCCTGCGCGAGGCTCTGGGCGTGGGGCCCAAGACGGCAGCTGCGGCCGCCCCGGCGGTCCAGCTGACGCAGGCGGCGGAGGGGTCGGCGGGCGAGCTGAGCCTCGTTGACAGAAGCTCGCCGACGCCCTAAGCTTTCTGGATATCTAGCGAAATCACAGACAAGTTCACCTAGCAACATTGCGAGGTTCGCTTGCAAACGACGGAAGCCCAATACGCTCTCCTAGAGCTCTTTAGGGACGGCGGCTTCATGATGTACGCCCTGGTGCTCTGCTCGTTGCTGGCGCTAGGCGTGATGATCGCCAAGTCCTATATCCTCTGGGTGGCTCACCGGGACAGCAAGAAGCTGTTGGACGAGCTGCACGAGATGCCGAAGCAAGGCGGGGACCTGAGCGCGACGATCGAGCTGGCAGACCAGACGCAGGGTCCCGTGGCGGCCATCGTCTCATCCGCGCTTCGACGTGTCAGCGAGCCCGGGCACACCGATGCGGACATCGAGAGAGCGGTCGCGACGACGGGCTCGATCGAGCTCGGTTTTCTCGAGCGCGGCCTGGTGGTCCTGGCGACGGTGGCGAACGTGGCCCCGATGATGGGATTCCTCGGCACGGTCGTGGGGATGATCTCTGCGTTTGGGGCCGTGGCCGAGGCCGGCCAGATCGAGGCGACGTTGGTGGCCGGCGGAATCAAGGTCGCCCTGATCACGACGGCTTCCGGTTTGACAATCGCGATCCCCGTCAACATCGCGTACAACTTCTTCGTGACGAGGATCGATCAGTTGATCCTCGACATGGAGAAGGGGACAGAGGAAGTGATGGATATGCTTCCTCCCGTAACGGCACAGACTTAGAGGTACGCCGCAATGGCAATCCTACAGAGAAAGAGCCGGGTAAGCGACGAAATACCGACCGCATCGATGGCGGATATCGCCTTCTTGCTCCTTATCTTTTTCCTGGTCACGACGGTATTCGAGGAGGAGAAGGGGCTACCGATCGTTCTCCCGGAAGCCGCTGCCGAGCAGGTGGAGGTCTCGCAGAAGAACATCATCCACTTCATCGTGCAGCCCGATGGCTCCGTCGTGATCCGCCGCGGTGAGAGCACGGCCGAGCAGGTCGTTACCTACAGCCAGATCGAGGGCATCATGCGGCAGGAGATCGGGAACAACCCCGAAATCATCGCTGCGGTGAAGACGGACCCCGATGCCCCGTACCGGCACATGATCAACGTGCTCGATGAACTGCAGAAGGCTAGCGCGCAGCGAATATCGTTGCAGGTGTTGGAGAGGTGAGGTAGAGAATGGCGAAGAAGAGCGGACCGTTCGAACGGAAGTCAAAGGTCGAGGCGGAGATTCCGGCCGCGTCGATGGCGGATATCGCATTCCTGCTTCTCATCTTCTTCATGGTCTCCACGACGTTCAGAAGAGAGCAGGATAGACACCTGACTTTCCCCAAGGCCGACGCGACCCAGAAGCAGGATGAAAAGCGAAAGAACATCCTGCATATCTGGATCGAACCCGACGGCCAGGTGTATATCAATGACAGGCTGGTACCGATGGACATGGTGGCGGACGTCGTTCTGCCACTGTATCGGGACAGCGATCGCCGGTTGCTGATATCGCTCAGGGGCGATCGGGATACGCCGTACCGCTTCATCAATGCGGTGACGGAGCAGTTGCGCGAGGCCAACGCGGTCCGAGTGTTCTTCCATACGGACCTCGAAAGTCGATTAACGCGCGAGAGGAGGTAAAACACCATGGCAGAGAACGTAGAAGTCCACACTCTCCGCGGCAGTGCGAACGATCGATTCAAGAAGTCGGCCGAATCGTACTTGTGGGGAGCGCTCTGTATCGCTGTGGTGGCCCACTTCGGGCTCTTCAACTTCTTCCCCGAGCTGACGGCGTCCGATGTGAGCTTCGGGGTTGACGAGTTCGAGGCCATCGAGCTGCCGCCCGAGGTCGAGATCCCGCCGCCGCCCGAGCAGATCAGCCGACCGGCGGTACCGGTCGTGGCCGCGACGGAGCTCGAAGAAGACATAACGATCGCGCCGACGACCTTCGAGGAAAACCCGGTCGAGAACCTGCCGCCGCCGCCCAGCGATGCGAGTCGACTCGGCGATCAGCCGGTGTTTACGCCGATGACGGTGCGGCCCGAGATCAAGGATCGGCGAGCCGCATTGAGAATCGTCGAGCGGAACTACCCGAAGCTGCTGAAGGATGCCGGCATCGGTGGCGACGTCAACGTGTGGGTGTTCATCGACGCGAACGGCGAAGTGCAGAACGCACAGGTCCAGAAGAGCTCTGGGAACCGATCGCTGGATGACGCAGCACTGAAGTCGGCCAAGGAGTTCACGTTCACGCCGGCCCTCAATAGGGACAAGCGAGTGCCGGTGTGGATATCGATTCCCATTGCCTTTGCTGTGATCAACTAGGCCGTCGCGGCATTCCCTATTTAGTTGTCCCCGGCACCGCGGCAGCGGTGCCGGGGATTCTTTTTTTGGGGGAGACGAACATCGAACATCGGACACCGGTATTTGATATTGGAGGGTGGAGACGATAGCTGGAACATCGAAGGTGTTCGATGTTCGCTTCACTTGACTTGAAAAGCCTTGCCCGGCCTCATAACTTGGCTTGATTATGTATCTTGAGCGGCTTCAGCGCGCGTTGCCCCAGGTTCGCCAACAGATCGAAGCAGCGTGCGAGCGCGTGGGTCGCTCGGACGCCGAATCCATCACCCTCGTGGCGGTGACCAAGGGCCACCCGATCGAGGCTCTGTATGCGGTGCGAGACGCGGGTCTGAAGGTGGTCGGAGAGAATCGCGTACAGGAGGCCCGCGGCAAGTGGGAGGCCGCTGGGGAGCAGGATCTCACCTGGCATCTCGTAGGGCACCTCCAGCGCAACAAAGTGCGGCAGGCGCTGCAGATGTTCAGGCTGATCCAGTCTGTGGATTCGTTCCGCCTGGCCCAGGCCATCGACAGCGAAGCGGCCAAGTCGGGCGAGCCCGCAACGGTCTTGGTCGAGGTCAACGCGTCTGGGGAAGAAGCCAAGCATGGATTCCCCGTTGGCGACGGCACGGCGGCCCTGAGCGCGGTTTGCGATCTTGATTATGTTCGGGTCGTCGGGCTGATGACGATGGCACCGTTCACGGAAGATGAAGGTGTGCTACGACAGACGTTTCAACGCACGCGCGAGTTGTTCGAGCGTTGCAAGGACGGTCTCGAAGGATTCGAGGCGCTACACCTGTCGATGGGTATGACAAACGATTACGAAATTGCCGTTGAGGAAGGCGCCACCATGGTGCGGCTCGGGACAGTGTTGTTTGGGGAGCGGGGACGATGATTGACTTGACGCCACTCGATGTTCGGAAGAAGAAGGGCGACTTCCGTCGTGCGGTACGCGGGTACGATGCAGAGCTCGTCGACGACTTCCTCGATATGGTCGCCGAGCGACTCGAGGAACTCGTAAAGCAAAACGTGGCACTGACCGAGCGCTCCGAGCACCTGCAGGACCAGGTCGTTTCGTTTCGCGAACGCGAGAAAGCGCTGAACGAGGCACTCGTCACGGCCCAGCAGCTTCGTACGGAGGCGCAGGCTCAGGCGGATCGCGAAGCCGACCTCGTGCGCCGCGAGGCCCAGGGCCAGGCGGAACGAATCGTCGAAGAAGGACAACGCTCGTACCGCGAGCTGGCCCGGCAGATCGAGACCTTGGCGGCACGCAAGGGCCAGTTCATCAGGGCGTTCCGCACCCTGCTCGAGCGTTACATCTCCGAGCTCGACATAGACGAGGCACATGCCAGCGAAGAGGCGCCCAATGCCGGGCCGACTCCTCAGCCTGTCGAGGACCCGGAGCCGCCTCAGTCCACCGAGGAGCCCGTGGCCGAGCCCATCGAACCGGTCGAGCCCAGACAGGCCGACTGGCTCTCCTCGCTGGTGCAGGAAGCAGACCAAGAAGAAGTGAACTGATGACGCTCGTTCAACGCATCCGTACGGCATCCCAGGCGATCAAGGCTCGCTCGGACCTCGAGCCGCGGTTGGCCATCATACTCGGAACGGGTTTGGGTGGCCTGGCGGATGAGATCGATGCCGAGACGATCATCCCTTACGAGGAGATTCCCGACTTTCCCGTGCCGACCGTCGAGAGTCACACCGGGCGTCTGTTGATGGGTCACCTATCCGGACAGCCGGTGGTGGCGATGCAGGGTCGTTTCCATCGCTACGAAGGCTACTCGATGGACCAGGTGGCTTTTCCCGTGCGTGTGCTTCGTGACCTCGGGGCCGACATCCTCATCGTGTCCAATGCTTGTGGGGGAATGAACCCGATGTGGGACGTGGGCGACCTGATGTTGATCGCCGACCACATCAACCTCATTGGGGACAACCCGCTCATCGGTCCGAACCCGGACGAGTTGGGCACGCGCTTCCCCGACATGTCCGAGCCGTACGACCTGGGTCTCCAGCGCTTGGCCCTCGACGTGGCGAAAGACGAGAAGATCACTCTGCGTCGTGGCGTCTACGTAGCGGTGGCGGGACCGAATCTGGAAACTCGGGCCGAGTATCGTTTTCTGAGAACGATCGGCGCGGATGTCGTCGGGATGTCCACGGTGCCGGAGGTCATCGCGGCCGTGCACGGCGGCATGAGAGTTCTCGGCGTATCGATCGTCACCGACAGCTGCCTGCCGGACGCGCTAAAGCCGGCGAGCGTGGGAGAGATCATTCGGGTCGCCAGCGAAGCCGAGCCCAAACTGACATTGCTGATCAAGAACGTCGTCGCCCGGTTGGGCCAAAGTTAGCAGATGAGTGAGAAACTCTACCGCGAGATACCCGAGAACCCAACAGAGCTCGAGGAAAGCGTCCTCGGGGTTTGGGGGACGGAAAAGACCTTCGAGCGCTCGCTCGAGGCGACACAAGACGGCGAACCGTTCGTGTTCTACGAGGGTCCGCCGACAGCCAACGGTCGCCCCGGTTTCCATCACGTCCTTTCCCGCACGCTAAAAGACACGTTCTGTCGCTACCACTCGATGCTTGGCCAGTCGGTCACTCGCATCGCTGGCTGGGATACCCACGGGCTTCCCGTCGAAGTCGAGGCCGAGAAAGCGCTGGGGATATCCGGGAAGCCGGAGATAGAGAAGATCGGGGTCGAAGAATTCACCCAGGTCTGTCGCGAGCACATCTTCACGTACAAAGAAGAGTGGGAGAAGCTCTCCCAGCGAATCGGGTTCTGGCTCGATTACTCGCGCGCTTACATGACCTTCACGTCGGACTATGTGGAGAGCGTGTGGTGGGCGCTCGAGCGCTTCAACGAGAAGGGACTGCTGTATCGCGGGCACAAGGTTGTGCCTTTCTGTCCTCGGTGTGGGACCGGGCTTTCCAGCCACGAGGTCGCCTTGGGCTACGAGGAAGTCACCGAGCCCGCCGTAACTGTCAGGTTCCCCATCGTCGACCGGCCGGGAGAGTACCTGCTCGCCTGGACGACCACCCCCTGGACGCTGCCGGGGAACGTGGCCCTCGCGGTCAGCCCCATGGTCGCGTACGTGAAGGCGAAGAAAGGCGACGAGGTCTTCTATCTGGCCGAGCGGCTCGCCGATGACGTTCTTGGAGAAGACTACGAAATCCTCGAGACGATGCCGGGGGGTAAGCTCGAGGGGCTACGCTACGAGCCGCCGTTCCCGTACCTGGCGAGCGTGGTGGACGCAGAGAAGGGCTGGTTTGTTGCGACGGCCGACTTCGTCACCGCCGACGAAGGTACCGGCATCGTCCACACCGCGGTGATGTACGGCCAGGACGACTACGAGTTGGGCATGAAGCTGGGGCTTCCAGCGCACCACCTGGTCGATGAAGAGGGGCGCTTCAACGAAGAGGTGACCCCTTGGGCCGGCGTCTTCGTGAAGGATGCCGATCCAAAGATCATCGAAGCGCTGCGGGATTCCGGCCTACTGATGGCGGCGGTGGACCACGCGCACACCTATCCGTTCTGCTGGCGATGCAACACGCCGCTTCTGTATTACGCGCGAGAGTCGTGGTACCTGCAGACGACGGCGATGAAAGACCAGTTGCTGGCGAATAACGCGTCGGTCAATTGGCATCCGCCGGAGATCGGTACCGGGCGCATGGCGGAGTGGTTGGAGAACAACGTCGATTGGGCGCTCTCCCGTGACCGTTATTGGGGAACGCCGCTTCCCGTGTGGGCCTGTGACGCCGACCCGTCTCATGTCATGGTGGTGGGCAGTTACGCCCGATTGGGCGAGCTGGCCGGAATCGAGATCGAGGAGAATTTCGACCCACACAAGCCATTCATCGACACGCTGACGTGGCCGTGCGCCGATTGCGGTGAAACGATGCGTCGCACACCCGAGGTGATCGATGCGTGGTTCGATTCCGGCTCGATGCCGTTCGCACAGTGGCACTATCCCTTCGAGAACCAAGACGTGTTCAGCGGGCAGTTCCCCGCGGATTTCATCTGCGAAGGTGTCGATCAGACCCGCGGGTGGTTCTACTCGCTGCTGGCGATTTCCAGCGTGCTGTTCGACCGATCTTCATATAAGAACGTGGTGGTGAACGACCTTGTCCTGGATACCGATGGCGTGAAGATGTCGAAGTCGCGGGGCAACGTGGTCGTGCCGTGGGACGCTATTGGTGAGTTCGGCGCGGACGCTATCCGCTACTACTTGCTTGCCGTCAGCAACCCATGGTTGCCAAAGAGATACGACGCCAAGGCGATCGGTGAAGTGCGGCGCAAGTTTTTCGCGACCCTCTCCGCTACATACCGGTTTTTCGAACTCTATGCGAACCTGGAAGGGTGGCGATCGGATGACCGGCCCGCGCTCAGCGTCCGACCCCTGATGGATCGCTGGCTGCTCTCGCGTCTGGACGGACTCATCGAAGACTGCCGGACCGACATGGACGGCTACAACGTCACGCACGCCCTGCGCCGAATCGGCGAATTTGTCATGGATGATCTGTCGAACTGGTACGTCAGACGGTCGCGCGCCCGCTTCTGGGGAACGCGCACGGCTTCTCGTGAGACGATGGACGCGGCATTCGCCACGCTTTGGGAGGCGCTGGTCACCGTGTGTCGGCTTGCGGCCCCGATGACGCCGTTCTACACGGACTGGATCCACCGGGAGCTGACCGGCGGCGGATCCGTTCACGTTGAGAGATACCCACAGCCGGAAGGCCATCGCGATACCCGGCTCGAGGAGTCCATGGACCTATGTCGCCAGCTCGCCGGGATGGGCCGGGCCGCTAGAGATGCCGTCGGAATCAAGGTACGCCAGCCTCTGCGACGACTCATCGCCGCAGTTCCTGCCGGGCGCGCGAAGATGAGCGAGGACGTACTGGCGATCGCACGTGACGAATTGAACGTTCACGAAATCGCTTTCGTCGAATCGGCGAGCGACCTGGTGACCTACCGGGCCGAGCCGAACTTCGCCGTGCTTGGACCCGAGTTCGGTGGTCGAGCCAAGGACGTGGCCGCCGCAATTCGCGCCCAGGATGGAGATACGCTGGCGGCCTGGCGATCCAGGGGTGGCGCTCTCGAAGTCGAGGTCGGAGACGAGCGTTTCGTCATCCCGGCCGAGGGCGCCGCGCTGGTCGAGGAGGCCCGAGAAGGGCTGGTCGTGCAATCCGAGGGCGGCGTAGTCCTGGCCCTGGACACCGTTCTGGACGACCGGTTGCTGGCGGAGGGCATGGCCAGGGAGCTGGTGAACCGGGTTCAGCGTCTGCGGCGCGACGTTGGCCTGGATCTGGACGACAGGATCCGATTGGGTATCTTTGGGGCGCCTGAGGTGGCCTCTGCTGCCGAGGCCCACCGCGAATATATAGCCAGCGAGGTGCTGGCGGTGGAGGTGGCGGTTGCACCCCAGCTGCCTGGCGGCGATGCGTATGAGCATACGCGTGAGATACAGCTGGATGGGCGCGACGCGATCATTGGGGTACAAGTCAGCTAGGAAGTCGAATTCGACTCTCTACACATAGGATAACGAGCTCGGGGGTTTACGGATGGCCATCACCAAGAAAGACAGGGCGCATTTTGAGCAGCGCCTTCTTGATGAGCGAGAGAAGGTCGTCAAGCAACTCGCTCAGTTCGATCAGTCCTTCTCCGAATCACTTCAGGGCTCTGACGGTGATCTGTCGGCTTACAGCTTTCACATGGCCGATCAGGGTACCGACGCGATGGAACGTGAGAAGGCCTTCCTGTTCGCCAGCAAGGAAGGGCGGCTGCTTTACCACATCGACGAAGCTCTTCGCCGGCTGTACAAGGCGCCCGAAAAGTTCGGTTACTGCGAGGAATGCGACGCGGACATAGGCTTCGAGCGTTTGGATGCCCTGCCTCACGCCAGGCTCTGCATCGATTGTAAGGAGCGCGAGGAGAACGGTGACTCCTGACGGGTATCCACAAGCTGAAGAGGTGGGTACTCCTGAAGACCTGGCCAGCGTGGCATCGGAGCATAGCAAACTAACCACGTTTGCCGGCACTGCGGGCCTCGTCCTGCTGTTGGATATCTTCACGAAATACCTGGTTCAGACCAGTCTCCACGCCTACGACTCCGTGAGAGTCGTGGGCGACTTTTTTCGCTTCACCTATATCTTCAACCCGGGGGCGGCGTTCGGCCTGCATCTCGGTGCCTACTCACGCTTCATATTTCTTGCGCTCGCCTTTGTAGCTCTCGGCGTCCTGCTCGTGATGTATCGCCACACCTCGGCCAGCGACAAACTGAGGCTGTTTGCCATCGGCGCCATCGCCGGCGGTGCCTTGGGCAACGTCGTCGACCGGATCCGCTCTTCCCGGGGTGTTGTCGATTTCTTGGACTTTGGGATCGGCGACCTGCGCTGGCCTGTGTTCAACATCGCGGATACCGCTGTCACGATCGGCGCCGTGCTTCTGCTGTTTTCCCTTTGGAAGGAAGACCAGAGGCGCGACCGTGAACAGAGTGAAACGAGTTGACGGTCCCGACGGCGGCATAACCTATCGGATTCGGGTCGACGAACCTTCCGAGGACAGACTCGACCGCTACCTCACCAAGAAACTCGAACTCTCCCGTTCTCACGTCGCTGCGTTGATCGAGGGCGGCCACGTTCGCATCGACGATCGAATTCCCAAAAAGAGCTACGTTCCGGAAGTCGACGACACGATCGTGGTTGAAGTGCCGCCAGCCGAGCCCACCACCGCTGTGGCCGAAGACATCCCGGTCGAGGTGCTGTTCGAAGACGAAGGTTTTCTTGTGGTCGACAAGCCGGCTGGCATGGTCGTGCATCCGGCCCCGGGCCACCGGCAGGGCACGCTGGTCAATGCTCTACTACACCGGGTCGGTCAACTCTCTAGCATAGGCGGGGCAAACCGACCCGGTATCGTTCACCGCCTCGACAAGGACACGTCGGGCTTGATGATCGTGGCCAAGGAGGAGGGAGTCCACCGAAAGCTGGCCAGGGCGCTGTCCAATCGCGAAATCGTCAGGCACTATCTGGCGGCGTCCTGGGGCCACCTGACGGACGACAAACTGCTGATCGAGGCTGACGTCGGGCGCCATCGACGCGACCGCAAGCGAATGGCGGTGATACCGGGGACACGACCCGCCACCACCGAGGTGGAACGACTGGAACGCTGGCGGGCGGCCGATTTCCTTCGAATACGGCTTCACACCGGCCGGACGCACCAGATTCGCGTTCACCTGCGCCATATCGGCCACCCGGTGGTGGGTGACGGCCAGTACGCCGCCGGTTGGGAAAAGGGCCTGGCAACCGGAGTGGGCGGCTGGGCCCGAGACCTGGCCCGGCAGGTGAAGCGGCAGTTCCTGCACTCGGCCGAGCTGGCCTTCGAGCACCCCGTTTCGGGTGATAACTTACATTTCAAAGCCCCCCTTCCCAACGACCTCTCCACGGCCGCAGAATGGGCGCGCCGGACGAGTTGACCGGTGTGTTAGTCGTTATTATACTTATACTTCCGCGAGTGACTGCACTCGATCCCTCCCCCATTTCCCAAGATCTGCTAGAGGAATTATTTGGTGTCGGATTACGCCAGACGCCAGCTCCTATTCGAGGTCGGCGAGCACCTGTTTGCTGCTGAAGCGGAAGAGGTGTGCGAAGTTCTCGAGCCGACAGAAGCCACACCCATTCCCGGAGCGGCTCCCGGAGTACACGGTCTGATCAATCTACGCGGTAACCTCTTGGTGACCGGCGAGTTCGGGAAAACGCTGGGACTAGGCGGTTCTCAGAGCCGTGACCCCGCTCTGGTCGTATTCGAAGAGGGCGATCGTCAGGTGGCCCTGGAGGTGGATCGCGTAATCGCGATGGCGCCGGCACCACCGTCGAAAGACGACCTCGATGTGGGCAGCGAGCTGCTGGACGCCTTGGGAGCCGGCGAGCTTGTCACGGGTGTTGGGCAGTTCGGTACTCGACCGTATTTCAAGCTGGACATGAAAGCGGTTTTCGAACGCGTGTTAGAGCAGGTTGGAGAGGGTGATCGAGCGGTCACGCTCGGGTCGACGGAGGGGCAGGAATAACGATGAGCCGCACTGTGCTTGTAGTAGACGATGCGATATTCATGCGAACGATGATCGGTGACATTTTGAAACAGGCAGGCTTCGAGGTGGTGGGCGAAGCTTCTTCGGGAGTGGAGGCGGTCCAGAAGTACAAGGAGTTGGGGCCCGACCTGGTCACCATGGACATCGTCATGCCCGACATGGGCGGGATCGATGCGGTTCGAGAGATCATCAAAGAGGATCCGGAGGCCAGGATCCTCATGTGCAGCGCCATGGGGCAGCAGGGGCTAGTGGTCGAGGCGATTCAGGCCGGCGCTCGTGACTTCGTGGTCAAGCCATTCCAGCCGTCCCGGGTCATCGAAGCGGTTCAACGCTTGTTGGGATGAGCCAGCAGGACAAGTACGCCCAGCTATTCGCAGCTGAAGCGCGCGAGCATCTGGCAGAGATGAGTCGTGCGCTGATTGCGCTTGAAGAGGCACCCGACGATCGGGAGTCGCTGGATTCCATCTTTCGCTCGGTCCACACGATCAAGGGGATGGCTGGAGCGATGGGCTACGATGAGGCGACTCGCCTGGCCCACAACATCGAGTCGGTGCTGGACGAATTGAGGGGTGAGCGACGGGAGGTCAACCCGGACCTCATCGACTTATTGCTCGAGAGCACCGACCTGTTGGACAACGCAGTAGAGTCGACCGTCGCCGGCCAGGCGCCGCCGGACCCGACGGCGACCATCGAGCGTCTGGTTCTGTGGAGGCTGCAGGAAGAGGGGGTGCCCGCCGTGGAGGCGGCCGCTCCCGTTGCGCCGGCCTCGGACATCGCTCCTCAGGCCGGCGAAAGACAGCAGGTCGCGCAACCGCCGGAACGACCGGCGCGGCGACCCGGCTCCAGTCGAGTGCGTGTCGACATCCGACGACTCGACGCGCTGATGAACCTGTTGGGCGAACTGACGATTGTTCGCGGTCGCCTGCGGTCGCTCGTCAATCAGGCGGGCTCGGAGTTGATGCAGGATCTGGTCGAGGAGGCCGGCAGCCTGATCTCCGAGATGCAGCTGCAGGTCGTGGAGAGCCGCATGGTACCGGTGTGGCAGATCTTCGACCGTTTCCCACGGTTGGTGCGGGACGCCGCGCGTTCGGCCGAGAAAGAGGTGGAGATCGAGATTGCAGGCAAGGAACTCGAACTGGATCGCTCGATGCTCGACGCGATCAACGATCCGCTGGTACACCTGCTTCGCAATGCCGTCGATCACGGTATCGAACCGCCGGACGTGCGCGAGAAGGCCGGCAAGCCGCGTGCGGGTCGTATCGAGCTATCAGCGCGGCGTGAACGGTCACGTGTGGTGATCGTCGTGCGCGACGACGGGCGTGGAATAGACCGTCAGCGGGTCTCCATCGAGGCGCGCAACCGAGGTCTTCTGCCGGATGACGTAGAGCCCAGCGACCAGGAGCTTCTCCGCATCATGGCTCGGCCCGGATTCTCCACCGCGGAAAGAGTCACCAGCTTGTCGGGCCGCGGCGTGGGCCTCAACGTCGTCGAGGATACCATTCGCGGGGTCGGCGGCTCGGTCGAGCTGAGATCAGAGGAAGGCTTGGGATCGACGTTTCTTCTCGAGTTGCCGCTGACGCTGGTCATCATGCCCGCCTTGATCGTCGAGGTGGCGGGCGAGTCGTACGCGCTGCCTGCGACGTTCACTCGCGAGAGCTTCGAGGCAGCGGAGGGCGATGTGATTCAGGCGCACGGTCGCGAATGGGTGACGTGGCGCGATCGGCGATTGCCGCTGACGCGATTACAGAACCTTTTGAGTAACGGCGAGGGAAACGGTGGAGACAACGGCGGCAAGCCGGGCGTTTTGAGTCTCGTCGCGTTGGAGTTCGGCGGCCGTCAACTGGCCGTATCGGTCGACCGATTAGTCGCCGAAGAGGAAATAGTGGTCAAGTCGTTCGATCCGCCGCGTGGCGCCGTACCGGTCTTCTCAGGTGCGACCGTGCGGCCGGATGGGCGACCGGCCCTCGTGCTGGATATCGGAAACCTGTCCTGAGCCGCCCCGCCGAGAGCGTTGGATCGAAATTGATTAGCTTCGAACGATCGGATAAGTGAATGGACGACACGCAGGGTCTCCGGGACCTGGAGCTTGATGCTCTGAAGGAAGTGGCCAACGTCGGCGCAGGCCATGCCGCGACAGCGCTCAGCCAGTTGACGAATCGCCGCATCATGATCGACGTCCCCAATGTTCAGATCCGCCCAATCGAAGAGGCGGCTTCGGCCGTGATCAACGGCAACGGGGTGGTGGCGGCCATACTCATGCACGTGCTGGGTGACCTGACAGGGCGCAGCCTGATGCTCTTCGACAAGGACTGTGCGCTGAACCTCAGCGATATGCTGCTCAATCGTGATGCGGGGACGACGAAAGTGTTCGGCGAACTGGAACAGTCTTCGCTCAAAGAGACGGCGAACATTCTCACCGGCGCCTACTTGAACGGTCTGTCGGATCTGCTGGGGTTAATGCTGATTCCGTCGGTGCCGAGCCTGGCCATCGACCTGTGTGCAGCTGTACTGTCCACCACCTATCTGAACTTCGGTCACGATCCAAGCTATGTGATCATTCTGGACACGCGCTTTCGCTTCGAGCCCGGCGACGAGAGCATGGCCGGACACTTCGTGTTGTTGCCCGACCCCTCGAGTCTGAAAGTGATTCTGAAAGCGGTGCGACTGAGCTAACGATGACGGGACTGATCCAATCCGAGGGTGACCTTCGCGTTCTCCGAGCGCTGGCGAGTCGCATCGACCCGGGGGATGCGGGTGGCTTTAATAATCTGGGAGTCGTCTACTTCCAGAAGGGTCTATTCGAGGAGGCGATCCAGCAATTCCAGAAAGCGCTGGAAATCGACTCGAAGATGGGAGTCGCTCGCAGGAACCTGGAGATCGCCTACCACCAGACCGGCTACTACGACCGTCAGATAGCCGAGCTGATCGGACGACTTCAGGCGAATCCCGACGATGATGAGGCTCGTTTCAACCTGGCCGAAGCCTACGTGCAGACCGGCCGAATCGACGAAGCGATCGCGCAGTACGAAACCCTCGCCGAGAAATCGCCGAACGATGTGAATGTGCTCCTCCGATTGGGCAATGCGGAGAAGAGCCGCGGCGAGTTGAAGACGGCGAACCAATGGTTGGAGCGTGTCAGAGAGCTCGACTCCGGGCGAAGCTCGGTCTACTACTCCCTGGGTGAAGTCCTTTACAACCAGGGGATGAACGAGGAAGCGATCGCCCACCTACGTAAGGCGCTGAAGCTGGAACCCTCGTTGGCCGATGCTCACCGCCTTCTCAGCTTCATCTATGGCGAAGCGGGAGACGCTGAACAGGCTACCGAGCACGCTGCGCGAGCTGCCGAGCTCAACCCAGCAGCAGCAAAGGCGCAGGCGAACCTCTCTCTCGACCGATACAGTTCCGCGCAGTACGTGGAGCTCACCGGAAGCCAGCCCTCTCCCACCACCGAGGCGAAGGACGCGTTTGCGCACTACACCCTGGGCATAGCGTTCCGCGCGCGGGGTCTGTACGAGGAGGCACGCCAGGAGTTCTCGCGGGGTCGCGATGCCGGCGAGGACCTCACGTTGATCGGACAGGCCGAAGCCGAGTTGGCCCTGCTCGAAGGTGACGCCGAAGGCGCGCTGGCGCGCTACGACGAGCTGATCGGATCGATGGGCGACAGCGCCAAAGTATGGAACGAGCGCGGTGTGACGCTTCATCAAGTAGGGCGTCTGGAGGAAGCGGAGGAGAGTTACAAGCGGGCTCTCTCGATCGATGATCATTATGCTCTGGCCTGGAACAACGTGGGCGTGCTGAGTGCCCATAGAAACGATTCGGTTTCGGCCGAGTCGGCGTTCCGACGGGCCCTGGAGTTGTTGCCCGAGATGGATGACGCGCAGTTGAATCTCGGGCTTCTGTGGATCAAAGAAGAGATGTTGGATGAAAGCCTCGAAGTCCACGAGGCGATGCTGAAGCGAGATGCGAATCGAGCCGACGCGTGGAACGGTCTGGGATCGACCCTCATGGCCATGGACAGGACTCCCGAAGCCCGAAATGCCTTCGCCCACGCCGTCGAACTAAACCCCAAGTTCACACCGGCGCGCTACAACCT
Source organism: Gemmatimonadota bacterium (assembly GCA_039589995.1). Classification (GTDB taxonomy): domain Bacteria; phylum Gemmatimonadota; class Gemmatimonadetes; order Palauibacterales; family KS3-K002; genus JBDHGH01. The sequence continues at coordinate 25,630 of JBDHGH010000029.1, forward strand.
CAGTTTCGCACTCGCCCGCTTGGGCGACCATGACGGCGCACTGCGCGAGACGAAGAGCGCGCTGGAGCTCGACCCCTACTACACCGCGCCGCGCTACAAGCTGTCCATCGATTTGCAGTACGAGGGTAGCGACGTGTGGGCGCCGGACCTCGCGGCGCCAGAGCGCGTAGCTCCCCGCGACGACGCGGTGCGCGATTTCGATTTCGATCCGGCCGAACTGGAGGAAGTCTTCAAAGGGCTGGATGTTCCGGCACAAGCCGAGCAACCGCTGGCGGCCTCCGAGGTCACGGTCGATGACGAATTGGCCGGCGAGGTTGAGGCCGAAGCCGAAGCTGATATCCAGACAGTGGTCGAAGCCGAGACCGAGGTCGAAGCCGAAGTTGAAACCGAAGCCGAGGTCGAGGCCGAACCCGAGGTCGAGGCCTTGGCGACGGAGCCCGAGGTCGAAGCAGTGTCGCTCGATGCGGCGCGCGACTACGTCTACAACGGGTTATACGACAACGCGCTCGCGGAGGCGACGCGTGCGGTGCGTGAAGGCGCGGACCGGGCCGAGGGAGCGCTAGTCATCGGTGAGGTCTACCGCCTAAGGGGTCTGTACGGCGAGGCGCTCGAGCGTTTCGAGGAAGCTCGCATGCTGCGTCCGGGCGAACCGGAGGCGTTGGCGGGGGTCGCCCTCTGCCTGTTGCATCTCGACCGCCTGGAGGAGGCGCGTGAGGCTGCTGAGGACCTGCAACCCAAGGCAGGTGACGATCTGTCCCGGTTGATCACGGTCGGAGAGGTCCTGACACGCTCGGGCGATGCGAAACGAGCGATGGAAGTCCTCGACGTGGCGGTTCAGATAGCACCGAACGATCCGGTCGTCCATCGTCAGCTTGCGCGAGCCGCTTTGGCTGGCGGCAATCGTCGTCGCGCCAAGAACGCGTACTGGAAGGCGATCACCGAGGATCCCGACTACGCGGCGGCACGCGTCGAACTCGGCGAGATCCTCATCGATGAGGGGGCCTACGCCGAGGCCGAAGGCGAGATTCGCAGAGCACTAGCCCTTATGCCTACCTACACGGAAGCCAGTTTGGTGCTAGCTAGCCTATTGGGACGCCAGGGTAAGACTCGCGAGACGATAAACCTGGTCGCCGAGGTGCTGGAATCGGAACCGTACAACCTCGAGGCGTTGGTGATGCTGGGCGAGGCTCTCGCGAAGGAGGGACGGCACCGCGATGCTGAGCAGGCGTTTTGGCGGGTGCTGCATTTCGATCCCGATCGTCCGGTCGCATTGTTCCGTCTTGGCGAACTCTCGGCTGAATCGGGGCGTTACAAAGAAGCGCTGAAACACTGGAGAAGGCTCTTCGAAGTGGATCCGGATAGCGAGTATGCCGCGCGGGCTCGGGTGCAGGCTCGTGTGGCGCTCGGGCTGGGCGGCGGGTTCGAGGGTGCCGTTGCAGAGGGTGGTGGCTGATGCCGATCGAAGGATCACTGCGTGAATTCGCGCTGCACGACATCTTGCAGCTGCTACACTTGTCCCGCAAGACGGGCGAGCTGAAAGTGCTGCGCGAGCCCTCGGGTTTGCAGGGCACCGTGATGTTCAACAGCGGTGGTGTGGTGGACGCCGACGTCGACGAGACGACGCCGCGCTTAGGCTACATGCTACTCAACGCGGGAAAGATTACCGAGGCCGACCTGCACCGGGCTGACGCGATCCGTACCTCCGAGTCCAGTCGATCGTGGACCGATATCTTCAGATCGCTAAAGGTTGTCGAGCCAGTCGATCTCGACGAATACGCGAAATTCCAGGTCGAGGAGTTCATCTACGAAATTCTCAGCTGGCAAGACGGCAGGTTCTCGTTTAGCGAGCGAGCCGTAGAAGAGGGTGAGTGCGTGACCTGGATACCGGTGGAGTCGTTGTTAATGGAAGGCGCGCGACGTGCCGATGAGTTGTCGGCGTTGCCCACTATTATCGACAGCCCCAACGCAGTGCCCCGACTGTTCGAAGGAGCGACATCCGACGGCGACTTCATCGACTTGTCGCCGGAGGAATGGGAAATAATCGGTCGGGTCGACGGGATTGCGGACGTGAAGTGGATCGCGTGGACGCTGGGGCGAAGCGAGTTCGATGTCAGCAAGGTCATCTCACTGCTGGCCGAGAAGGGCTTGATCGAACTGGGCACGCAGGACGACGCCCGTACCAAACCTCCCCACGAAGTTGCACTCGATCGAATCGAGTATGAGATCGACCT
>JBDHGH010000030.1:0-31106 GCA_039589995.1 Gemmatimonadota bacterium
AAGCGCGACCAGCGAGCGTGGTAGAGGCAACGGCTGGATCGGAGGCGGCATCACGGTCGAGATAGGCGACACGCGCTCGATCAGCACGGCATCGAAATAGCGCTGAGCCCCAAGGGGCGGGGTGATCCGATAGAACTGCCCTACTGCTTCGCGCCCCGGGAACTGGGCTGCGGATTCAGCCGGACCGAGGGCCGTGAGAACGAGCGCGGGAAAGAGTAGGACGCGCGAGAACAACCCGTGATCGAGTTTCATGATGTAAGTGAGCTGGCAGAGGTTGCTAGCCTAATCCCCCGACTCCTCCTTGGGGAAGAAGGCCATTCTTACAAAATCATAGGGCGGCCAGGGGCCGGTGAGATCGAACTGGAACTCGGGGTTGTCGGCGTCCAGCTCGTCGGCGTACTCCACGAAATCCACCCAGTCAGAACGACTGACGAGAAATGCGGCGGAGAGAACTCTCGTCCCGGTCATGGGTAAGGTGAAAGCGGCCCGGGATCTGCGCCGCAGCGCTGTGTAAAACCTCGCGGCCTGGTCCGCTTGCGCGCTCTCGCTGGCATCGGGTCGCCGCCCGGATGCTTCGATGTGCAAGCGCATCTCGAAAGCCCCGTCCAGGAACGTGAGCGCTTCATCGAGTGCTACGTATTGGGTGTCTAGAAAGTCGATGACGTGTTGGCTGTCTTTGAAGACGATGCCGTAGGGCGCCGGCACGATGGTGGCTCGACGCATCGCACGTTCGATCGCACTGCTGTGAGCGCGGACGAATTCCCTGTCCCAGTCGGGAAGCCGGTACGGGACCTCGTGCACGAGTGCGGTGAGTCCCTTGTGCTCAATCAGCTCATCTCCGGGGTTAGAGGCCAGCTTGACGAGACGCCGCTCCGTCCCGCGACCCCGCATTATGCCCCGGATCAGCAGACCCATGGCCTCCGGCGAAACGGAGGCCTCGTCCTGTTCGGAACTCTGCTGCTCGCCGCTCGTCGTGGTTGCGGCTACAGGTTGCTCGAAGTCTCCCATCCGTCGCTCAGCAGTAGGTACATGTCCTTCTGGAAATTCGGCGTCGTCACCACTGGGTGGTCGGGCCGGAGAAAGACGTTGATTTCCGAACGCACTCCTAGCTCGCCTTCCAGGTAGATCCCCGGCTCGACCGAGAATCCGACACCGGGCAGCAACAGTCGGTCGTCCTGTGTCTCCACGCCATCGATGTTCGGTCCCAGGCCGTGCAACTCGCCGTCGATGGAATGGCCGGTTCGGTGATTGAAGTTGTCTCCGAAGCCCGCGGCCTCGATCACCGACCGACTGGCGTTGTCCACATCGCAGCCCCGCAGTGGTTGGCCCGAGGCCATGGTGTCGGTGACGTACTTGACGGCGGCGTCGCGTGCATCCCGGACGTTTCGCCAGATGCCTTCAACGCGCTTCGGGACCTCGGTCCCCATCCAGCCCATCCACGTCTGGTCCGCCCACACCGAGCCTTCCTCGCGCGCCCAGAGGTCGATGAGCAGGACCTGGTCGGCCACGATGGGTGCGGCGTTCTGCGGAGTCGGCTCGTAGTGACCGTCGGCGGCATTCTCGCCGACGCCGACTATGGTGTCGCCCTCAACGAGCCCCGCTCCGGAGATCATGTCGAGGATCGAACTCTTCAGTCCCCATTCGCTCAATGTCTCGCCGTTCCTCACCGCGTCGGCCGCTTGTTTGTAAGCTCGTGACGCGACGTTCGCGATGATTTTGGACGACTTCACCTGACTGTCGAACTCTGCTTCGGTCCATACGGAAGCAAAGAGCGTGATCAGATCGCCCGACTCGACGAGGTTCACGTCAGCGCGCTTCAAGAGATCGAGCACACCCTTTGGGATGCGATCGAGTTGAGGTATGCGGTCGTCCGCGGAGATCTCTACGGCTATGCGCTGACCCGGCGTCAGCAATTCAGCGAGCGTCTTCTCCAGCTCTTGCCACTTGAAGTACACGCGAACCGAGCCGGTCCACTCACTCCATGGGGGCCGTTCCAGCGAGTGGGCTACGGCCACGGGCTTGCCTTCTGCCGGGATCAAGACGAAGTAGCGGCGGCTCAAGGGGCTTGGAAGCCCCAGGACTCGCCCCGCGACGGGATTGATGGCGTGATTGTCGTAGAGCAGCCAACCATCCAGATCGCGCTCGCGCAATGCGGCTTGCATGTCGCGCAGTCGCTCCGCTCCGATGTATGCCCGCTGTGCTGTATGAGCCATTTCGTTTGTCCGTTCTATTCGGTATCCTCGGTGTCCTCGCTCGCCCCGTCCTTGGTACCGACGATCAACGATACACCGATCGTCCGCTCTGAGCCGAGCAGGGTCCGTATTTCATGCTCCCGACTCACCGCTCCCCTCAGTCCCCGCCAGCCCCAACGCTGCCAGGCGCGCCGAAGGATGGACAGGTTATCTACCAGCGTGGACAGCTCGGCCAGATGTGTGAATGTGCGACCGCGCACGAGGAAGGGAAAGGCCTGATCTGACCAATCCTCGATACGCAGATCGATTACATGCGCCTCGCGGAGTGCTTGTTTCCACTCGACCAGCATGAGCGGCGGCGCGCCGACATGTTGGATGAGAATTCGCCGTCTTTCCTCCTCCACGTGTCCGGTCCAGATGAGCCCGATGAGGGCCACGTGACCGCCGCACCGCGTGACGCGTGCGAGGTCCGCGACGGCCCGGAACGGGTCAGTGCTGCTTGCCAACCCCAGTTCGCCGATGGTCAGGTCAAAGACGCCATCCTGAAACGGAAGGTCGTCGACCTGAGCAGTCTGGAGATGGACCTGTGTGGCGAGCCCGGCGTCCCGGACCCGCTGTTCGGCGACGTCGATGGCATCGGGGTTCGGATCGATTCCGCTGGCCTCGACCCGGTAGTTCTCGGCGAAGAACTGGACCACAGCTCCCCGACCGCATGGCACGTCCACGAGAGAAATGGGCTGCTCGCTATCGGAAATGCCGGTAAGCTTGGCGATATGGCGGTAGAGAACTTGATCGCCGGGCGAGAATCCTCTCGAACGGCTGAGCCGCAAGAGGTCGATCATAGACGGCCCGCGCTCGGGGGCCAGGTGTGAAACGGCCTGTGGCGCGGCGTCCCGGTCGTCGCCAGGAGGCATGGCTGGAATTTAGAGGAGCCGGGGAAGCGGTCAACGGTTGGGGGAGACGAACATCGAACTTCACATGTCGGTGTACGGTGTTCGATGTTCGTCCTCTCCCCGTCTTGCTACCGTGGGATCGCCTCCTAGATTCGATCATCTCTTCCAGCCATCAAGCCTTCGCATTGCTCGCATCAGATTGCCAGGAGCTAGCCCATGCCTGCTTGTAGAGTCGGATCTCGGGTCGTGTCGCTGACGGCGAGCCTTATGGCTTTGTTCCTTTCCGTTGGGGTGGTTCGGGGGCAGGAGATCCCGCGCTTCGAGCTTGGAGAGTGCCCGTTCGAGGGTGGCGAGTGGCTCGAAGAGGAGAGCATCGACTGTGGCGAGTTGATTGTCCTCGAGAATCGTCACAGCGATAGCGGCCGCACGCTCAGACTGGCGGTAGCCATTGTGCACAGCCTAAGCGAGAATCCCAATTCCGATCCGGTTGTCTGGTTGCAGGGTGGCCCCGGCGGTTCCACGGTGAGCTATATGCAGGGCATATCGAGAAGCAATTTCTGGCGGGCGCTGCGTGAGGAGCGAGATCTGATCTTCTTCGATCAACGGGGGACGGGCTATTCGGAGCCTCACGGCGGAGGAACGCACCGCGGAAAGAATCCAGGCGATAGCCGAGTGCCGTGAGGAGATGTTGCAGCAGGGGATCGACTTCGCGGCGTACAACAGTGCGGCCAGTGCTCAGGACCTCGCGGACATGCGAGTGGTGCTGGGCTTCGAGGAATGGAACCTGTTTGGCGGTTCGTACGGGACGCGGCTCGCCCTTACGGCGATGCGCGATGCCCCCGAGGGCGTGCGCAGCGTCATCATCAACGCGACGTCTCCACCGAATGCCACGCGGTGGTCGGAGTCGCTGCAGAACTACGAGCGGTCGCTTCGATTGGTGTTCGATCAGTGCTCTGCGGACCCGGACTGTGCAGAGCTCTTCGCGACGGACGTGGAAACGGCGTACTTCGATATGCTCGATGGCCTGGAGGGGGACCCAATGATCGCGGCGATGGCCGATACTGCGAAATTCCCGGGCGGTCAGATCATTTTGGATGGCGAGCTGATGGCTGCAGCAGTGTTTCAGGCGCTGTATTCCGAATCGGTCATCCCATTCCTTCCGTTGCTATTCCGCGAGGTCACGGCCCGCAACACCGATGCCCTCATGGCGCTCGCGGATGGCATCGCCCCCGACCCTCACCGCATCAGCCAGGGTTTCTACTACTCGGTGGAGTGCTATGAGGTCGCGCCGTTCAGCTCGCCTGAAGCGATCGAGGCCGCTCGCGCACGGAACCCGCGGCTGGCGAAACTCGACTATTACGTCAGCGAGAACGTCAATCACGAACTGTGTGCTGCCTGGCACCTGGAGCGTGCGGGTGCGATCGAGGTCGAAGCGGTTGTGAGCGACATACCCACCTTGATCATGGCAGGCGAGTTCGACCCCATCACGCCGCCGCGGTATGGCCGGCTAGCGGGCGAGACTCTGAGCAACAGCTATTACAGCGAGGCCCGGGCCGCGGGCCACGGAGCTGGCGGATCGGAGTGTCTTCGGGGCGTCTACAATGAATTTCTCGACGATCCGATGCGGCAGCCCGACTTCTCGTGCGTAGAAGAGCGCGAAGCAGTCGCGTTCGTCACCGATGTCCACATCAATGGTGGCATATATCGCCTCGGTTCGGCGATACAGGGTGGCCTGAGTCTAGTCGAGAGCGCTTGGCTGGCCATAACGATGCTGGTGCTGCTGTCGGCGGTTCTCGGGTGGCCACTGGGCTACCTAGTGCGCCGCCTGCGCCACAAGCCTCCTGCCTTCACGGGTGCTGCGAGGACGGCGCGCTGGGTTGCCGGCCTGGCCTCTCTGCTGGCGTTGGGCTTCGTCGGCGGCCTCACGGCGGTGATCATGCGCGTGGCCGCCGACAACCCGCTCATGCTCGGGTTCGGGGTTCCAGGCCCTGCTGGCCCTCTGTTTACAATGCCCTGGCTGTCGCTGGTGCTGCAGGTCCTGGTGGTCGCGTTCGCACTGATGGCCTGGAGAAAGGGATGGTGGGGAAGGCCCTCGCGTGTGCACTACACTTTGGTGACTCTGGGATTGGCGAGCTTCTTCGGCGTAGTGAGCTACTGGGGCTTGGTCTAGAAATCGAAGTAGCCGATGAACGATAGACGGGTGGCGCCCCCCTTTTGGCCATCCTTGTTCACACGTTGGCCCAAAGCCAGTTCTCCGCCGATCCGGACACCCCCAGCCGGTTGCCAGAACAGGTTAACCGATGCATATGAGCTGCGATCGAACGCCTCCGGTGGTGCGAACTCCTTGTCTTCGACGTTGATCAAGCCTGCGGTCAGGTAGGAGTCGAGATTCGTCTTCCAAGCATGTCCATAGGAAATGTAGCCGCCGGTCGCATTGACGGCCTCGAACTCACCCGTGACGGGGTTGAACACAACGTCGAGGCCCCTGCCCTCCAGCGCACTGATGAACCGAGATATTCCCTTTCCGCCTACGAGCTGGAACATGAGGACGTTGGTGGAGCTGATGGTGAATCGGCCGCTGAAAAGCGCTCCAAAGGCCGGCAGAACTTGCAGGTCGCCGCCGGCGGGCTTCGTGTTGATGGTCCGGACGATGGCGGCCAGCTGCGTATGCCCCCAGCCACCGTATCGTCGGGCCCTCGCCACGAGGTCGGGGGTCGCCTGGAACGCCTCATCTAATTGTGCGGAATCGGGCCCCAGGCCACCGATCTCGGGACTGGGTGACTCGGCAGCGAACGCGAAACGCCAGCGATGGGCCGCCTCCATCGTGTAGCGAACCTGGACCGTGCGTACGGCCACGGAGCTGTTGGGGCCATCCAGGTCGACCGTGAGGGGAATCGCGGCCAAATCGCCGAAGGTGGACCATGTCAGGCCAGCCAGAAACGGATCGAGGGAGGCGTAGGCGTGACGCAGCCGGGCTGTGTTGCCCTGTCCGCGAAAATCGCTCTCGAGTTTCAGAAAGACCTCGCCGAGCCGGGTGTCGCTGGTCACCTCGAGGCCCACTCGGGTCTGATTGGCGCTCATGAAGAAGCGAGGATCTGTCGTATTGGCGTCTCCGACAGGGATATCGTAGGTACTAAAGACATCGGTGTTCTGCAGCCCTCGCAAGTCGTAGACGCCGTTGACCCTCAACGAACCGCGGATTCTCAGCTGGGATTTCTGGTCGGGCGTCACGATCAGAAAGCCGCGCTCTTCGGGTGAGTCCTGGGGGTGGGCGTCCTGAAGCTTGGTCGAATCCTGTACGATGGTGGTATCGGTGAAGACCTGGCTGCCCCCAGTCTTCACTTCGGTCGTGTCCTGCTGGGCGAGGAGCGGTCTTGGCATGGACGCCAGGAGTAGCGGCAACACCGCAGATAGTAGGAAGCGTGCAGTTCTGGGCCGTGGAATCACGCGGTGATGATTTAACTCCCGCGGGACATCTGTCAACCGATGTCCAGTCCTGTCAGAGCGTGCAGTGAGCGCCCTCGCAGGTCGCGGGACGGTCGGTCGTCTTCAACGACCTCGATCGGCGGGCGCGGGCGTATGGTGTGGGTGATGCTGTCGCTTCGGACGAGGAGCATTGGACTTGGGGGAGCGGTCTTCGCGTCGACGATCGCGTTTCTTGTCCGGCTGTTGGGGCCGAGGTGACTTCCTCTTCGAGGCGGCCATCCTTTTGTTACCCGACGTCGAGAGTTGGCATGCGAGCGCGAAGGAACTGCTCGCAGTCGCGGATGGGGTAGAGCAGAACGTGCCAGCGGGGATCGGGAAGGGCCAGCGGCGCGACCTCGCTCAGAAGCCAGCGACTGACCTCGTCGGCCGTGTCGAGAGTCTCAGGGTCCGCCCGGCCTTCGATGCGTGCCAGTCCCCAATAGATGTCGTGACCGGCTGCGGGTCGGAGCCGCACGTACCAGCTGTACACCTCGCCGACTTCCGGCCTCACGGGCTTGAACACAGAGGAGCGATGCGCGCTGCCCATCCGGAGAACTTCGGCCATGGCCGATGGGTCGAGGAATTGGGTTCGATGGCTTTTGACGAGTCCTACCGCTTGACCCGACTTCAGAAGTCCCGGCTCGACGGCCAGGCCGCCATCCACCAGAAGCCACCCCTCGTGAGGACCGGACTCGGCCCAGCGCTTAGCGAGCTTCCGCTCGATGATCGAACGGCGGACTTTGACGGCCACGCGTCCTTCTTCCGCGAGTCGGATCGGGTGCGGGTCTTCGCAGCTGGCGTCCAGCAAGGCGCGGCTTGGAAAGCCCAGCTCGAGCAGGCGGTCAGGCGGCAAGAGTGCGTAAGGGAAGGCCAGGACCTCCTCCTCGATCACCGCCCAGGTCCTGAACTCGCGCTGCGAACGCTGGCGAATAGCTGCCGCTACATAGCCATGCACCAGAGGGACAGTGCCCACGTAGCCGGCGATTCGGGTATATTCGATTCCGTCGAGGAAGAAGTCGAATCGGGAATCCAGCGGTGGGTCGAGGCCGATCACACGGAATCCGTCGCCCTCGACGATCTCGGCCTCGCCAATGGCCGTGGGCTCGAGTGTCGGGTCCAGGTGCGGGCCGCCGCCGTGGACCGCGTGGAATTCCACGCCCAACTCGGGGCCGAGCTCGAACAGTCGGCGCCAGAGAGGCGTACCGGGGCTCGGTTGATCCCGTAGCTCGACTTCTCTACTTTCGCCGTTCACAGAAGTATCAGCAGGCATGGATTGATGAATAAGACTTCGCTGACAGAGTTACAACGGGCGGCACTGCGTTGGGGACGAGCCGTCGCCGCAGCAGGCATCGTCATCTCGTGTTCCGCATGCGAGGTGGAGTTTGGGGGCATCCAGGTTAAGGCTGGCGAGCCCGAATACGAGCGGCCGGCGTCACTAGATGCGGCGCCGGACTCCGCGGCCCGGCTGGAGCCGCTGGCCATGCCCACCGGACCCATCCTGTTCCACGTGAGGCGCCTCGATTCGGTGGGGCGAGCGGCGATCGAACCGATCGCCGAGTTGGTGGGCGGGGAACTTCAGTCCGTGGGCCCTCAACGTACCGAGCGAGCCGACGACTACACCGCGGCGTTCATCGACCGATACTACGAAGCCGATCAAGCCTATATTCTCTTCCGCGACGAGAGCCGCGTAGGGACGTTTTATGTGAGCGACGCTGCGGTGGTCGGCAGCGGTATCTGTGCAGTGATGGGTGCCGAGGGCCAATTGGAGCTCCGCCCCCAGGCGGATACGCTGAGCGAGTTCCTCGCGTGGCCCGGCGGTGTTCGAGCCAGTGTCGGCGACTTGCAAGTCCCGGGGTACAGGGAGGATATGATCGGGTTGTCGCAGGTGCTGGCCCGGCGCGGGGTAACCGATGCGGGCATTCCGGGGGCCTGGCGATTGCAGGCGCCGGCGGACTTTCGGGCGCTGTCCGTTGGGGCTGGGCAGCTCGGCTTTGCGGCTACGTACATCGTCGGCGACTCGCTGGGCTCGGGCGCGCCCGCCGATTCGGCCGGCATGGTCTTCGTGGTCGCCGACTACTCTCCGGCCGTCGGCTACTTCCCTCTGTTATCAGTCGCTGTCTGGTACGGCCCGGGGGCCAAGCGCACGCTGCGTTGGTTGGATTTGGCTGACCTGGTCGGTGACGAGAACCCCGAGTGGCTGCTGCGAGCCTACGGGGACGCGGGCAGTTGGTACGAGGTCGTCGGGGAAGCGAGCGGCGACACGACAGTGGTGTGGTCTAGCCGCCAACCGATCTGCGATGCTAGGGAGTCTACCGGCTCGGCGGTGCAGGCTGGTGGTTAGGCGCGTTCGGAAATCGTGACGCGGCTACAAGAAATGAGACCGGCCACCTAATACTAGGCGGCCGGTCTCTGTTATGTCTGCACAGTTTTGATCAGTAATCGTTTTGGCTAGACGCGATCGAACTCGCCTATCAGCAGGGCCTCGTCTTCAGTGCCGTCCATATCGAAGTCGAAGATCGTCACGTTCGGTACGTTGACGGTCAACTCATCCCCGTCGGAACTGAGTGTGAACGTGCCGGTCCACACGACGCCGGCCTCGGCATCGTTCGTTAGGCTGAAGCTGTTCCCACCTAAGAGCGTGAAGTCACCGGTGATGACCTGGTCGGGCTGGGCGGGGACTGCAACCGTGAAGCTGTAGGTTCCGTTGCTGTTGACCACGAGGGTAACCGTCGCTCCGATACCCACCAGGTCGACGGTGACCGAAGGCATAGCGTTCCAAGTCAACGTGAGCAGCGATGCATCCCACGTGCCCACCAGTTCATCCAGCCCTGGGCCCGTAGGCGTCTCATCGTCGTCGCCGCAGGCGACCGCCAATGCTCCCACGAGCAGAATAGGCAGCGCGAAGCGCGTCCAAGTCTTGAGCCGATTCCTCATGTTCGTTTCCTCCTGAGTAAGATTGAGGGGGGCAGTTTAAAACGCCTGGCTGACTCTAAACAGGAACATCCGTCCTAAGAACGGTGCCCCGATCATCTCCTGGTGTAGGTCGCGGAATCCGCATCCACTCTCGAATTCATCCGACGTCCCCACGCACGAGAAGAAGTTCGTTACGGTCAATGTCACATTCGTCGCAGTCGCGATGGGCAGAGCGTAATTTACATTGGCATTGAGCAATGTGAAGGAGGGGATATCACCCTCGTACACCCCCGAACTCACGATATAGCTCTCCGAATAGCGTCCGCTCAGTTCGACAGCCAGTCCGATACGCGGATTCTGCCAACCCACCGAGAGCATGCCCTTGTTGTTCGGTGCGTTCAGCGCCACGTCGTCGATGCCCGCCAGGTTCGGGAAGAAATTCACGCAGTTGTCGCCCGAGGTCCGACCGCAGTTCAACGAATAACTGCCGCTGATGGTCCATGCCCTGCCCAGCAGAAGTGTCACACCTAAGTCGATGCCCCAGAGATCGACGTTACCGAAGTTCCGATAGGTCAGATAGAGATCGCTGGGATTGCTCGTGGGAGTTTCGGCCCAGGTGGCCGTGGCCAGGGGCATCTGCGACAACCCGAGGATCATGGCTGGGATGTCTTCGTTCGGAACGCCTGCACCTTGTAGGAACGGCGTCAGCCACGCCGCCAGCTCCTGCGGGTCGTAGAAAGCGTTAGGCGTCTCGAAGTTCAGCGGTCCGATGAAGTCCTCAACGCGCTGCCAATAGACGCTGGCGCCGATCAAGAACTTGTCGGCGAATAGGCCCTTATAACCCAGCTCGATCGTGTTGGTGATGCTCGGGACCAGAGGGGCTATGTCGATGGCCGCCTGCTCGGCACTCTGGATGGGGCCCCACGGCAAAGGCGTGACGCTCTGGTCGACTGTCCTGAGGACCGAACTGACCTGGCCTGTCGGATCGAGAGACTCCAAGAAGGCCTTCAGCTGAGGATCCAGACCCAATGCGTCATCCAGCTGTTGGACCGAAGCCTGCCAGTATTCCTGGCTGTCCAACTGGTCCATTGAAAAGAACTCGGCAGAGCCTTGGGGGTTGAAGGGTGAGCGGACACAAAGACCCGAACAGTCCCTTCTGAAGTTCAATCCCGTTTGGTACGGGACGCCCAGCGTGCGTACCGAGTAGTTGGTCCACGGCCCGAAGATCGGGCTGGCTTCGAGGTCCAAGGACAGGTTGATGCTCGTCGGTTGACTGAATGCTCGGTTGTACGTCGCGCGGAAATTGTGCTCCGGCGTCGGCTTGAAGACCACCCCGGCGCGCGGAGAGAAGATCAGATCGTCGATTCTGTTGTGCCAATCGACCCGGGCTGCGAGAACGATGTCGAACTTCGGCGATAGTGCCGTCTCGGACTGCAGGTAACCGCCGAGTTCGTAGATGTTATCGTCGTTCTCGTTGCGGCCGTTGACGGTGCCCTCGGTGGTAGGGTTCGTGGAAATGAAATCGGCACCGTACGTCCAGCGCTGCTTGTCCCCCATGGGTGTGAAGTGCTGCGCCTGTACGGCCCAGAGGCTCGACTTGTCTACGATCGCGTTGCCATCCCGTAGAGTGTACGTGTCGCCGGCGTTGCTCTTATTGTAGTAGAACTGGGCGAACAGATTGCCGGTCCTGAAGCGGGTCTGGGCGAACCAGTAGGTCCAGTCCTGAGCCTGCGCGGCGCCCAGCCCGGTCATCTCGATGCTGCTCATCATGTTGCTCAGGCCGCCAGCAAAGACGAGAGATGTGCGGTCGCTGAGGCGCCAGTCCACGCGGGCGTCTGCGGTGAGTCGCTGTGCGTTGTAGTCTCGAGCTCCGATCTTAAGCGTGTCGGCACTGGCGCCCGCATCTAACGCGGCCTCGCGATTGAACGCTTCCACCGGATCCACGTAGCGCCAATCCTCGCCGCTGAAGTACATCGCCGAGATCTTGTAGCCGACATTCTCGCTGAACAGTCCGGCATGGCGGAGCGCGCCCTGAAAGACGCCCTGCGTGTTTTCGCTGGGGGAACAGCCTTCACACCCGTCCGGTCCGCGTAAACCGCCCGCCAGGCTGAAAAACGTCCCCTGATGCTGCAGCGGCGATTTCGTGATGATGTGCATCACGCCTTTGTCGACGTTCGGCCCGTAGAGTGCCGAGCCGGGGCCGAGCACGAATTCGATTCGCTCGATGTCGGGATCGATGGGCGGGATCAGGTTGTAGGCGTTGAACCGAAGCGAGGGTACCGATGCCCAACGATTGTCGGTCAACACGTACAACGCACCCGAGAAAACGTTGTTGAGTCCCCGGGCCACCACGTTATGCTGCTGGAGCCCCGTGGTCACATTGTCAACTCCCGGCAGACCGATCACGTGATCGACGGTCGTCGTCGCGGTCTTCGCGTTGACTTCCTCCGATGACACCGTGTAAACCGCGGCCGGTGATTCGAGCGCCTTCTCCTGCTCGCGCGAGACCGTCACGACGATCGGGTTCAAGCTGAAGGCCACGGAGATAAGCTCGATGGTGCCGGCGTTGAATGTCTCTGCACCCACCGAGATCCGCTCCAGACGGTAAGTCTCATATCCCAATGTCTGGATGATGAGCGTGTATCGTCCCTGCTCGACCCCGGTGAAGCGGAACACTCCGTCGTCGTTCGTCGTGGCTTGTTGCACGACGCTACCCGACCCGCGTGTCAGGTCGATTACTGCTCCGACGAGTGGCTCGCCGAGCTCGGCGTCAACGACGCGTCCGGTGACGGTTCCCGCCTGGGCGTACGCCGAGGACTGCGTCGCAATAGCGAGCAACAGCCCGACGGCTACACAGGCTAGCCAGCGGCTGAGGGAACGGTTCGGGTGCGCGAGTTGCACGAGCAATCGTTCAATCATCGCTCCCCTCCGTGCAGTTGCGGCTGGTTCAGAACTCCCGCGTGGGAGTCAGGATCTCCCGGTCCTGGGGGGCTGGGTTCCGGATAAACTAAGCATTTCGCAAGCCCCGGCTACCCGTCCCTCTGGGTCAATCTGCGCCCCACCGCCCGAGATATAAATCGCAATCTATCTAACCAGGGCAGGCGCCCCAGGTTCGTCTTTACAACACCCCGCGTGAAATACGTGGCTTTTGAGTAGTCTATTGCGACTTCGACAAGCACGGGCCGGCCGGCGTCATGTGTTTCCTTGGCCCGATGAAGCACCGGGTCGATCTCGCCGTCCTGGCTGAGTGACAGGTATTCGACATCCATCGCCTGGCTGAGAGCCGCGAGGTCGAAGTCGGGAAGCTGGCTCGCCGTCTTGCGTGCGAGGGCTGTCTTCTGGAATTGGGAGATCTGCGCGAGCTCGTGATCGCGAAGCACTATGACGGTGACGGACAGTTGAAGTTGTCCGGCAGTCAGCAACTCTAGGCCTGTCATCAAGAAGGCGCCATCGCCGGCAAGTGCGACCGCCCGGCGGTCAGGACACGCCAGCGCGGCACCCAGGGCGGCCGGGACCGAATAGCCCATGCAGGAGTAGTCTACCGGCGCGAGAAACGCGCGAGCACGATCGAGACGCAGGATCTCCATGGCCAGGAAAGTCCCGTTCCCGCTGTCGGTCGTGAAGACGGTGCTTGGCCCGTAGATGTCCTGGAGCGAGCGCAACAGAAGCGCTGGGGCGACACCGTGCCCGCTAGTGACCAACTGCTCGGCCGCAACCTTTTCGTGACCTTGCTCGATGTTTCCCCGAAGTCTCGTGTCGAGATCCCTCTGCTCAAGAGTTTCCAGCAGGGCCGCGACGAACGTCGCCGCATCGGCGACCATGCTCGCTTCCGCCGGGAAATTGCGCCCGAGAACCTCCTCGTCGATGTCGATGTGGATCAACGGGGTCGGAGGCTCGATGCCGTAGCTGCCGGTGCCCACCTCGGAGAAGCGGCACCCAATGGCAAGGGTGAGATCACTTGCCTTTGCGACCTTACGGACGAAGGCGGGTGCGGACTGGCCGAAGCCACACCAGAGCCAGAGGGGATGGCTCTCCGGGAAGACACCCTTTCCCTGAATTGTGGTAGCGACCGGCGCCTCCAGCCGTTCGGCTAAGGCTACCAGGTCTTCGCCTGCCCCCTCGGCGCCGAGTCCGAGGTACAGCAAAGGATGCCGGCTACGAGCAAGGAGTTCGTGCACTTCGGCTAGCGCTTCGCGATCCGGCTTGGCAGGTGCTTGTGACGTTGGGGCAGTCCAGTCATCGATCCCCGGCTCGTGCTGAAACAGGTATTGGTCTACGGGGATTTCGACGAACACCGGGCCTGCGGGCGGAGTGCGGGCGATACGGCAGGCGTGTCGAATCGTGGCATAGATCTCGGAGCCTCGGCCCGGTCGGAGCTGGGCCTTCGTCACAGGGCGGACCATGCTCGTTTGGTCTACGTCGTGAAGCTGGTACGCCTTGGCCTGCGCGTCGCGTCGAATGCCACAGCCCAGGACGAGCATCGCTATGCCATCGAGGTACGCCTCCGCGATACCTGAGAGGGCGTGCGTTAGGCCGGCGCCTGGGACGACGTTGACGCAGCCGAGTCTCTCCGATGATCGAGATACCGCGTCGGCCATGAATGACGCGCTTTGCTCATCGGTGACTAGTATCGGTCGGACAGCTGTCGAGCGACTCAAGGAGTCGTAGAGTTCGATGTTGTGTGTACCGGGGATTCCGAAGGTGAAGGGAATGCCCTCGTCTTCCAGGGCTCTGACGACGATGTCGCCTCCCGTCATCTTAGGCATGTGTGACACCGCCGCCTAAGAGGGTGCGGGCCTCTTGCCGGATGTGCTGGGCGACCCGGTCGGCCAGAGCCATGATCGTCAAGTACGGGTTGATCTCGATCGAGTCGGGGAAGAGGCTTGCGTCCGCCACAAAAAGCCAGGGAACGCCGTGCACGCGGCCGTGAGAGTCTGTTACGGAATCGGCGACGGTGAGACCCATGCCACATCCGCCCTGTAGGTGGGCGGCGGAGACAGTGACCGAGCCCGGTCTGAAATACGTCTCGTCCACGATCTGGTCCACGGAATCGGCGTAGTCGGAAGTGACCGTGGGATTCGATGCGGCCGGTACGTGCACGCGTCGGGCCCCCGCTGCGAAGAAGATCTTGGCCGCGGTGATAGTCCCTTGGGTAAGAGAGCGTTTCACCTCAGGCGTGAAGCGATAGTGAACGACGGGTCGGCCCTGGCGATCGATCGCTATCCTGTTGTCAGGCTCGACATGGTCGCAGGCGAGCAAGAGGATCATCTGAAGGTTGGGGAACACTCTCATGAAGGCGGCATGATCCTCACCGAATCCGGACAAGCTCTTCGCGGTGGTGAAAGGGAAGTACATGCAGGTTTCGAGAATGAACCCGTCACTCTGGACGAACTGATCCAGGTAGTAGCTCTTCGGGTGGCCAACGAAGTTGGTGATGGGTTTATTGTGCTCGCCCACCAGGATGAGAGCTGGGTGGCAGGTGAACCCGTGACCCAGGCGAGGCAACGAGGCTTGCAGGTTCGAGCGAAGCAGTAGTGCTGGCGAATTCACCGCGCCGCCGCAGACTACGATGACCTTGGCCTGGATTCGATATTCACCTGGAGCCCATGGAGAGGGCTCGCCGACACCGCCGGCCGCCCTGCCGTCTACCCGTGCTACTACGTTCCGACCGTCGAGTCGCAAGACCTCGCAGCGAGTGATGACCTCAACACCGCCACGTTCCGCGTTGGGCAACTGAACGCGATGTGTTCCCTGCTTTGCCTGGTTGGGGCATCCGAGATTGCAGAGGCTGGAGCCGAGACACCCTTTCACGTTGACCGGGAACTGCTCGACACGGTAGCCCAGGCGGCGACAACCTTTGACGAAGAGCTGGTTGTTCTCGTTAATCTCGTCTTCAGGGAGAAGGTGGACGTTGTTCTCGTCTATGAACTTGTTGGTTCGACGTTGTACCTCGTCGAAGGAAAGGCCGGATACGTTCCAGTTCCGAATGACCCGCTCGGGTGCGGCGATCGAGGTCCCGGTATAAACGATGGTCGAGCCGCCATAGCCGCGACCCATGGCCAAGGTCATCGATCCGTCGGCGGTGAGAAAACCGCCGCCGTCCTCGTATAGGACCTGTGCCATGTCGACTTCGCGGCCGCTGAAATCGCTGTCTCTCAGGCGCGGTCCCTTCTCGAGAACTGCGATGCGCACTCCGTCGCTGCACATCGGAGCGAGTTCCTGCGCCACTGTTCCGCCTCCGGCGCCGGAGCCGATGATGACGATGTCGTAGGCGACGTCCTTCACCCCAACGCCTCCCAGCCTCGCGCGCTCGGCTTGTAACCGATGCTCTCGCCGCCCGCTGGCCGACCGTAGTAGCCCAGCATGACTAGGGTCCGCAGCCCCCAGAAGCCGACGCGCAGCCGGTCTATCCGGCTGTTCTGCAAGCCTGCAAGGACCTGGGTGCGGGTGGGAGCGTCGAGTGAGCTGAAGCGGCGGCCGAAGCGTAGCACGGGTAGCCACTCGATGACCCTAAGGAGAAGGCGAATCTGACGTAGCAGAGCCGCCGGACGCGTGGCGAGCGACTCCTCCACCAGCGACTCGAGTTCGCCCCACGCCGCGTCATCGAATCGGTCGGCCTCGGGGACCACAACCGAAGCGATGGCCCTGAAGACCGGACGCAGCGATCCCAGAACGGAGGTCGACATCGTCGTGGCTGCCTCCCGGCTTTCTGCTCGGATCGGGTTGTGTTGGTTGAGGTTAGCCCGCTCGGAGAAGATAGGTTCACGGGGCCATATCCAACAAGCGCCGGCGTTTTGGCCGCACCGGAGGACAGGGCGCAGGAATCGTCTATGGACCGGAGGGACGCTTGTGAGGTAGATTAGAACACAGGACTCAAGGGGGTTTGTATGTCACGGCTGACGCCTTGGATCGGCGGGACACGCCGGCTGGTTGGACACGTAGGGCAATATGGCCTTCTGCTGGGCCCGTTTCGCAGGGCGCTGGTGGAACCTGCCGCCGCGGCGAGCGACGAGGCGCTAAGGTTGCTGCTCTGCTACCATGGAAGGATCGCCTGGCAGGCCGGGCTCATCGCGGGCCGCTGTGGGAACCTATCCGCGCGCCTTCACCGTAGAGACGCGATCTACATCACCCCGCGTGGTTTCAACAAAGCGCGTTTGAGCGCTTATGACATCCAACTCGTGTATCTGCACTCCGCCACGAAGAAGGGCTACGAGGAAGTCAGTGTAGAGTTCCCGATGCATCGCGCGTGCTACTTGGCCGATCCGGATGTTGGCGCGGTCATCCATACTCATGCGCCCGCACTCACAGCGCTGAGTATCCGCAAGCTGGATTTCGAAGCGATGCTACCCGAGGCCACTGCTTCGGTCGGCCCCATCGCTAACATTCCTTACCTGCCCTCGGGCTCTTGGGAGTTGGCCGATGCTGTGGGGAGCGCGATTATGCACGGGGCTCGTCTGCTCATTCTCGAGCAGCACGGTGTGGTGGCAGTCGGCCGCACGCTTTCGGATGCGTACGACCGGATGGAGCTGGGCGAGCTTACCGCTCGAACTGCTTTAATGGCGGACGCGGGCGTGAGCTGAATCCTAAGTTCCCATAGCCCGGCGCTGCTCGTATCGCCACCAGCGCAGCAACGCCGGAGCGACCATCAGCTGAATCCAAAAAGCCCAGATGACCCCAGCCACCGAATCGATGGCGTAGTGGTTCTGCGTATAGACCGTGGACAACACGACTCCGAATGCCCCTAAGGTGAGAAGCCAGGCAGTCGGTTTCGAGAACCAGCGGAATCCCAAGTAGGCCATTGTGGTAGACGCCGCGACGTGCGAGCTGGGGAACGAGCAGCCCAGCGCGTCGCCCTCGCTTTGTAACGCCTGCTCGAGTTGGTAGAAGAAGCCTCGCTGGAAGTCTCCCTGATAGTGCTCGGTCAGCCAGTGCGGTCCGTCAACGGGAAACGCGATGTACACGAAGAAGCAGGATACGTAGATGAGCACGACCCGGAACGTGATGTCGCTCTTCATCTCCGGACTGCCCTTGAAGGCCATGTACAACAAAGGCACGACGACGGTCAGGTAATACGCGAAGTACGCGAAGTACATGATCTCACTGAACCAGATGGCGTCCATGTTCGGCAGGAACACCGTGTCCAGGTGAATTCCAAACAGCGCCAGGTCCAGCGCTCCAACGACGCGATCGAAGTTGGCGTCGTGTAGCAGTCGCCGGACGATGTCGAGCTCGGTCCAGAACGGCAGGATGAAGATGAGCGGGTAGATGTCGCGCAGTACTCTTCCGAAGCGGGACAAGCGACCCTTGGCGCGCTTCAGCTGGAGCGGGATCGTCGCGGCCATCGCGTGGGCCAGGAACAGCCAGACCGCGGTCGACCATTGCGGCACAAGGATGAGCCACACAAAAGCCAGGAGGATGTTGTAGTACGATGTGAGCCTGTCGACCAAGCGGACGCCGTCGATTTCGCCGTACCAAGTATCCGCGGCTGGCGGCGATGTGTTGTTGGCGGTTCGGAGCACCTCAGCTGTTGGGTCGCTCATATCGATCAGTGCGTTGGTGGATCGTGTTTGGGAACGGTCTGGACGAAACTGCCGTACTGCATCGGCTCCTCCAGTCGGCAGGACCATGCCAGGCGGCCGTTCCACACCGTCATGTCGGGACAGCTGTCGCACATATTCTGGCGCCCATCGGGCAGTAGGTCGACGGGCTGGATAATCATGACCGACTGCAGATGTAGCCGCTGGAATGCGCGCAACGGGTTGCGCAGGTAAGCTCCTGCCGTTCGGGCCACACCGCGGTCGAGCGGTGCGAGCGCCAGCATGGACCGACCACGGCGGTGGACTCTGGGGGTGGTATAGGCCAGGTAGCGGCCGTGGCGCAGGTGGTGGGTGGTCTGAGCCAGCTCCATGAACTTCGGCCCAACATATCCGTGGATCTTCTTCTTCGTTCCCAGGCGTCCCGTGAGCAGCCACTTGAACGAGTCGGGCTTTTCGGTGCCGTTCAGATAGGCAGACGGCCGAAAATCGGGGAATCGGTCTTGGATCACTTCCACGATATCCGTCGATTGGATGTCGACCCTACGGTCAGCCGACCCGGCATAGCGTACGTCGCTGAAGTCGATCTTCTTTCCATCGACGTAGTAGTCGAAGCCTCCGTCGATCATGGCGGCGCGGAACGCGATGAAGACCAGGACCTGGACTATGTCGATGTGCTTCTCACCCCAGGCGACGATGTCGGGTACGGACTCGAGCGTGTCCTCGTACACGGTCGAGTTGAAAGCGCACGACATTCCACCCACTTCGGCGATCAATTCGGCGTACTCTAGCCGAAGCTCGTTTAACTGCACCTCGGTTTTTCCGCGCCAGTGCGGCCGAGTCTGCTTGCTGTCGATGTGTAGGGTCAGGCCTTTCAGCCCGGCCCGCTTCATCTCCTTCAACAGGCCCTTGTTTAGTGCCAACCCGTTCGTGTTGAGTATCGGCTTCAGTCCGCGTTCGGCGATGAGCGCGACGATGTCGACGGCTCGAGGGTGGGTCAGCGGGTCGCCGCCCGCCACCGAGATGCCATCGGCGCTTCGCAGCCTTGTGAAGACATCGATGTCGTCCGCGATCTCATCGAGACTCTTGTGGGCCTTCGGATTGTTGGTGCGGTAACAGCCCTCACAGTAGAGATTGCAGGCCGCTGTCGGCTCCAGCCACGAGATCGCGTTATCGGGCAAGCTCCAGGGAAGTCTATACAACGACCGATGGTCGAGTTGAGCAGTCATCCGGTATTACCTCGTGTTCTTGTATCTGCTGGTCTAGGCGAGCAACCGAACATCCGCCGACCAATCAGGATTATCGTTCTTGGTTCGCGTGCAGCCGTGGCTCTTCGCTGTAAGGAAGCTGTTCGATGGTTGGGATCTGAAAACGGTAGCGCAGCTTCCGTTTCCATGGCGGCTGCAACGTACTCGTGAGGCGTTCTCCCGGCAAGAACAGGCTTTCGTCCTCGCGACCATGGATCTGCCCGGGCTTCTCCCAACTTGCCAACCTTTGACTCCTTCGTGGCGTCTAATGCTCAGTGAGGGAAGAAAAGCCCCGCCCGATAGACGAAATCCGGGAGTAGTCTGGAACCATAAATGCAGTTCAGTGTCTCGCGAATGGCGTTGCTCGCAGCGCTGATCGTGCTCGTTGGCAGCCCAGCCAGAGCGACCGAGGAAAAAGACAAGAAGTCAGAGCCCGACCCTGAACCCTACCGGGCATTGGCCAGTCGCGCCTCTCCGGGAACACCCGAGATCGATGGCAAGCTGGACGATGCCGCGTGGGCGTTGGCCGAGCCGCTCACCGACTTTACGCAACGCGATCCTGAAGAAGGCGAGCCGGCTACCGAGCGGACGGTGGCCTGGGTGCTGTACGATGATGGGTATCTCTATGTGGGGATCCGCGCATACGACAGCGATCCGGCCAAGATCGTCGGGCAGCTTACCCGACGCGATCAGTATTCACCCTCGGATTGGCTTACTGTCAGCATCGACTCCTACCACGACCGTCGCACGGCGTTCAGCTTCTCGGTGAACCCGGCAGGGACCAAGCGCGACCGCTACCTCTACGACGATACGAACAGCGATATTTCCTGGAACGCTGTCTGGGTAGCCGCCGCTAGTGTGGACGAGGAGGGTTGGGTCGCCGAGTTCCGCATCCCGTACTCGCAGTTGCGGTTCTCGCAGGCGCCCGAGCAGGTGTGGGGCTTCAATGTCCAGCGGGAAATCCAGAGAAAGAACGAGGTCGTACAGTGGAAACCGATCCCTAAGGATGCCCCCGGTTGGGTGTCCGAGTTCGGAGACCTGGCCGGCATCGACGGCATCGTACCACCACGTCGGCTCGAGGTGTTGCCGTATGTCGTGGCCCAGCAATGGGTGACACCCGCGCAGGCCGATAACCCGTTTGAAAACGGCACGAAGTTCTTCGGCACGTTCGGTGGCGATGTACGCTTTGGACTGACCAACAGCCTGACTCTGAACGTCACCGTGAACCCGGACTTCGGCCAGGTAGAAGCTGACCCCTCGGTGGTCAACCTGTCGGCGTTCGAAACCTTCTTCGCGGAAAGGCGTCCCTTCTTCCTCGAGGGCGCCAATATCTTCAACTACAGCTTGAGCGGAGGCCACGGTTCGGAAGGGCTGTTCTACTCGCGCCGGATCGGGCGGCGGCCCCAGGGTGTGGCGGATCCACGCGGCGGCTTCGTGCAATACCCCCTGAACACGACGATCATGGCGGCGGCGAAGCTATCCGGGAAGACGGCGAATGGTTGGACTATCGGTGTGCTCGACGCAGTCACCGGCGAAGAGAAGGCTACGGTCATCGATGCCGAGGCTGTTCGACACCAGGACATCGTGGAGCCCCTGACCAACTACGGGCTGGGACGAGTCCAGAAGGACTTCAACGGAGGTCAGAGCGCCATCGGCGGCATCTTCACTTCCGTGAACCGGCGACTGCCGATTGAACTCCGCTATCTTCGATCGCAGGCGTACTCCGGCGGCATCGACGGCCGTCATCGTTTCTGGTCGGGGAACTGGGAAGTCCGGGGACAGGTGCTCGCGTCGCGCGTTCAGGGCTCGCCTCTCGCCATAGCGGGTACGCAATCGAATTCGGCGCGCTACTTCCAGCGACCGGACGCCAGACACCTGACCTTCGACGAGACGCGCACCTCTCTAACGGGAACGAGCGGTGCCTTCCGCTTTGCGAAGATCGGCGGTGGCCACTGGCGGGGATCCATCAATTCGACATGGGTGTCGCCGGGTTTCGAAACGAACGACCTGGGATTCTTGCGCCAAGCGGATACATGGCGCAGCAGCATCTGGATTGGATACCGGGAGTTCGAGCCCGGCGAGATCTTCCGTCGTTACAACCTGAACCTCAACGGCTGGAACTTCACGACTCTTGGCGGTGAGCGTGTTGCGACGGGCGGAAACCTCAATGGCAGCTTCTCCCTGCTCAACTATTGGGGCGGCTTCGGCGGAATCAACTACGAAACCTCAGCACTGAACACACGCGTTCTGCGGGGCGGCCCAGCGATGCTCTACCCGTCTGGCACCAACTGGCACGCCGGTTTCTTTAGCGATGACCGCAAGAAGATCGTCTTCGAGGTTGGGACGTGGCGGTGGTTCGACCCGGAAAGATCGGAGGCCGGTGGGTACTTCGGGCACGTCGCTTGGAGGCCGGCGGCCAATTTCAGGCTGACGCTCGGGCCGGAGTACAACTGGACGAACGACGATTGGCAGTTCGTGACTGCCAACGAGGCGTTGGGCTCCGCTCGCTATATCATGGGTGTCATGGAGCAGAACACCGTGGCGCTGACGACGCGTCTCGAGTGGACCTTCACGCCCGACATAAGCTTGCAGTTGTATGCACAGCCCTTCGTCTCCGCCGGTGAGTTCGTTGGCTTCAGCCAGGTCGCCGATCCAAAGGCCGCTGAGTATGAAGATCGCTTCGATCGCTTCGGCGACGACCGCCTGCGCTACGAGGCGCCCACGACGCCGGGTTCCCCGGGCCTTTACCATGTCGATCTCAACGCGGACGGGACCGAGGACATGACGTTCGGCGATCCGAACTTCACCGTCAGGGAGCTCCGCTCGACCCTCGTGTTCCGTTGGGAGTACTCGGCAGGCTCGACCATCTTCTTTGTCTGGTCGATGAACAGGTCCGATTTCAACTTCTCGGGACGATTCAATCCGGTCGATGACGTCGTCTCTCTGAGAACGCTACCGGGCGACAACATCTTCAGCATCAAGATGAACTACTACTTGACGCCCTGAGCTAGTCTTCTACATGCTGGCAGGTGGTAGTGTTCGGCGCCGTGGCCAATGGTCACGGCGCCGTTCTTTCGGTGGGTTGTGAGCGGTTACAGGCGGTGGTATGCTGCGCTCGCCAACACCTACAGCGGAGGGAGCATGCGATTCAAAGGCAAGGTTGCATTCGTAACGGGAGCGTCGAGCGGCATCGGGCGCGCTAGCGCGCTGCGATTTCAGGAAGAAGGAGCCTCGGTCTTCGTCATAGCTCGGCGGGAGGATCGTCTTCAGGGAACGTTTGAAAATTATGCCATCGCCGATGTTCGAGATGATACGCAGGTACGTGCTGCGGTGGGGGAGTGCGCCCAGGCTTTCGGCCGAATCGACTATCTGGTTAACGCTGCCGGGGTCATCGGGACCGGCGGTGTCCTCGACACGCCGCCGGACGAATGGCACAGGCTGTTCTCGATTAACGTGGACGGTGTCTTCACCGTGTCGCAGCACGTGGGCCCGCACCTGATCGAGAACGGCGGCGCGATCGTCAACGTATCGTCCGTGACAAGCCTGCGGCCCTACGGAAATCTACTGGGCTACTGTGCGTCCAAGGCGACGGTGGACATGATGACTCAGTGCATGGCGCTGGAGTTGGCGCCACACAACGTGCGAGTGAACGGAGTGAACCCGGGCGTTGTTGTGACGGAACTGCACACGGCCAGCGATGCGGTGCCCGATTACGAGGCGTTTCTCGAGCACTCGAAGACCACGCATCCGCTGGGCCGGGTGGGGCAAGCGGATGAAATCGCGGCGTTGATCGCGTTCTTGTGTTCGGACGAGGCGGCGTGGATTACGGGCGGGATTCATTCGATTGATGGAGGGAGACAGCTGTTGTCGGCGAGATGATAATGTGATGAGGCGGGTTTCTAAGATGGAGACGAACATCGAACACCGTACATCGATATTGGAAGTCCAAAGATCAATCGAATATCCAAGATCGAATTTCGAAATTGAAATCCTAATACCCTGTGCATTCGGAAAATGAATCTGAAGATTGCCGGCAGCAGATATGATCTTGAAGACCGCTTGATTTCATTTGCGGTAGCGGTTTGTCGGGTTGCGGAGAGCCTGCCGTCAACGCGAGTTGGGAAGCAGGTCGAAGGGCAATTGATTCGCAGCGGGACCTCGGTTGCTCCGAACTATGGTGAAGCACAAGCCGGAGAGTCGCGCAAGGACTTTGTCCACAAGATGAGAGTCTGCCTAAAGGAACTTCGAGAGACACTGGTCTGGCTGAAGATGACAGACAATCTGGGGATAGGGGATTCAGCAATGGTGCGGGATGGGATTCAGGAATGTGACGAGCTGGTCCGGATATTTGTCGCCAGCGTAGCCACTGCAGAACAAAACGACAGGACCCAATCCTGACCGTACTTTCGCTTCTGTGTTCGCCTTCGAAATTCAGGATTTCCTACATTCGTCTCCATCTTCGAATATCGAATATCGATGTACGGTGTTCGATGTTCGTCTCCTCTCACACGAGCCGGGCAACCGCACCCGCAACAGAGGCATTATTCTCCAACAACCCCAGATTCGCCTCCAGCGACCGCCCACCGGTAAGTTCCGAAATTCGCCCCAACAAAAACGGTGTCACTTCCGGCCCGCTGATCCCGGCCATATCCAGATCGCTCAGCGCACGCGAGACAGCCGCCTCGCTCTCCTTTCGCGACAACGCAGCATCTGCAGGTGGTGGGACGCAAACCAGCAGCGCTCCCGGCGACTCCAGCGCTCGACTCGCTCTCCAGATCTCAGCTACTTCCTCGGGCGTCTCGAGCGAGAGACCGAGCTGCAGGCCGCTTTCCGCGGAGTAGAACGCCGGGAACTCGTCGGTTTGGTAGCCGGCCACCGTCACCCCCAGTGTTTCCAAGCGTTCCAGCGTCGCCGGAAGATCGACGATCGCCTTGGCACCGGAGCAGACGAGTATGATGGGTGTGCGAGCCAGCTCGTGCAGGTCGGCAGAAACATCGCGGCCTCCCGGTGCAGGGTGTACACCGCCGATGCCGCCCGTTGTGGCGACGCTCAGCCCAGCGCGGTGGGCCAGAAAGATCGTTGCGGCGACCGTCGTTCCGCCGTGCTCGCCGCGGGCGACCGCAGCCGGCAGGTCTCGTGTGCTCAGTTTTCTATCCTGCTTGGCGAGCAACACGAGTTCGTCCGGCGTCAATCCCACCGTGGGCTGTCCCGCTATCACGCCGGTGAAAGCGGCTTCTACGTCGTGAGCAGCGATGGCCGCCGCCATGCGTTCTACTGCGGCCAGGCGCGCGTCGGCGGGCAGGCCGCTGGTCAGAACGGCGGATTCGAGAGCGACCGCCGAGTCTGTGACGCGGCACGTCAGGTCGGTCGCCTGGCTCAAGAAACTAGAACTCCACTTCAGCGGGCCCCGAGACGGCACCCCGATAAATGGCATTGAAGAGGAGCTTGAACGTCTCGTGAGACTGTGCCCGGTGTTGAGGACGGAACCCGAAGAGCACGACGCGACCCTCGCCGGACCTCACCTCCATCAACGCCGCCCTGCCCGCCAGGTAGTCGGTGTTGATTGCGTACCCACTGAGCAGTTGTCGGGTCTGCGCGAATCGCGCCACGACCGTGACATCGTCGTCGCCCTCTATCGGCTCGAAGATCGGGCTGTTCGAGTAATACACTGCGCCTTCCTCGGGCATCCCAAACGCCAGCGGCTGGCTCGGGTCGATGGTCACGGCCAAAATCGATCCGGGGGCAAAGAAGGCCTCGCCCGATCTCTGCTCGTTGGTTGATGGTCGCACGTTCTTCACCGGCAGCCCAAACTTATCGATCGCGAACTCGCAGGACGAGTCGAAACAAACCAGTGTCCCGCCGGCACGAACAAAAGCCCGAAGCGCAGCCGTTCCTGGTTCTCCCAGGCCGCCGGCGTACTCCGCTGGAACCGTGCCTAGCCGGCGTCCCTCCTTGATGGATTCGGGTGACAGATCCGGCAGGACGATGATATCGTAGCGAACGTTTAAGTCGCCCGCGCGAATCTCTGCATCGTGGATCGTCGCGAACGGCAGCTCCCACTGCTCGAAGACCCAGCGGGTCCATCCTTCGTCCATCGAGGCGGTCCAGGGCTGGTACAGGCCGACCCGAGTTGATTCGATCGTGTATCCGCGTGCGTCTCCGGAGAACGACCGCGCGAAAAGACCCTTTTCCTCGGCCAGGTCATCTAAGATCTCCCGTACTTCGGACCCTTGGAGTAGCACGGTGCCGACCGCCCACTCCCGACCGCCGGCTTGGACCGGCTCGGACAGCAGCGCAGTTTGTCCACCGCTGGTGAGAGTGCGATGGATCGCCAGGTTGGCGGCGTTAGCAGCGTTGGATACTAGAAAAGTCGATCCCGATCCGGTGACCGTTCCGGCTGGGGCCTGTACCGTCCCGTCCAGTTGAGTCAGGTCGGCCTCGAAGGCGGTTTTCACTTCGATGGCCTCCACGCCCATCTGCAGCGGCAGCGTCCAGCCTGTGGCGTCGTACGGCGTCCGGGGTGGTCCGCCGGGGTACAGGCGGCGGTCCGGGAAGCTCTGAGGCTCGAGTAAGTCTTTCGCGTGGGCCCGGTACGGCTGGGCCATGAGGATCACCCAATCGCTAGCCTCGTACGCCATGCCGTCGGCCTCGAAGGGCGCTCGTGCCTGGTGAACCTCGACGCCGCCGCGCCGGATGATCTCGAGCATGTCGGCCGCACTACCGACGTCGGTTTGGTCGGTCGGAATGATGTAGGCAAAGGGCGGCTCGCTCTCACCTGCTTCGACAGCCCGACGGCCGAGCTCGACGTAGTTTCTTATCAGTTGCTTACGTTGGCGCGCCGCCAATCCCATCATCGCTCGTGCTGCGATTAGTTGGTAGTCGATGATATCGCGGATCCGCCACCAACCTCCCGGCCACGGGTTCGGGTAGCTGACGCCTCGCTCGGGCTGGCGATCGGTCTGACCGGGCTCTTGAAAGATGGGAGATGCAAGGCGTGCGCTGGCCGACTCGGACAGGATGCCAACCATGTTGTGCCGGGCGGGTGCCGTGCGCAGCCCACCGTGCCACCAGAGGCTGAACCGTTCCCCGGTGACCACGCCGGGCTTGCCAGCCGCTTCCAGTTCGGTTGAGACCTGGACACCGAACAGCGAAATCGATCTTACCACCAGCGGGTCGATGTTGGGGTTCACAGGATCGGCGAACGGCGGGATGAAGAATCGTGCACCACGGTTCCCCATCTGGTGGACATCGTAGACGACCTCGGGAAACCAGCGGTCGTAGAGCAGGTCGTTAAGCAACCGTGTCTCCACCTGAGTGAGCATGAACCAGTCGCGGTTGTTGTCGTGCCCGACGTAGGGATGGTACAGCCAGGGCATACCGCTCCCCTCATAGGGAGATCCGATCGTGCGGCTGTACCAGTCCACGACCATCTGCTGACCGTCGGGGTTCACCGAGGGAATAAGCAATACCACTACGTTCTGAAGCACATCGCCAAAACTGGGATCGCTCACCAGAGTGTAGGCCAACTCCATAACGCCCTGACTGGAAGCGATCTCGGTAGAGTGGATGTTGTGAGCGATGAGCAACACGGCGGGCTGTGTCTCGAGCAGTGTTTCCAGTTCACCGTCGGCCAGCATCCTGGGATCGGCGAGTTTCGCCTGGTTGGCTCGAATCTGCTCCAGCCGAGCCATGTTCTCGGGAGCGGTGACTGTGGCGAGGATGAATGGGGCTCCCCTTGTGCTAGCGCCCAGCGTGTCCAGCCGGAGGGAGGGAGAAGCGTTAGCGAGTTGGTTGAAGTAGCCGGTTATCGAGTCCCAGCCGGCGAGCTTGAAATCGGCGCCCACGGGGTAACCGAGGTAGTCGCTCGGTGAAACGAGTATCGCAGTCGCCGTGTCAGGCGGTTCGGTCGTACGGGAATCTGCTTGGCCGATCATCTCGCCTGCGCTTAGGAGGAGCAAAAAGCCGG
The DNA here is from genome assembly GCA_039589995.1 of Gemmatimonadota bacterium. Taxonomy (GTDB): domain Bacteria; phylum Gemmatimonadota; class Gemmatimonadetes; order Palauibacterales; family KS3-K002; genus JBDHGH01. The sequence continues at coordinate 27,211 of JBDHGH010000030.1, forward strand.
CGATGGGCAGTATTCTGCGGGCGTTGATCAGCATATCGGTTCCGGTTCTTGGGTTTCGATCGGGGCGCGGTGCCAATAGTGATACGGTGTCGGGGGTGGATCAAGGTCGGCGGTGAATGGGCTGGCGCCGGCCGATGTGCGCGGGGCAGGTAAAAAGAAAGGGCGCCAGTGGCGCCCTTCCAGTTCTATATAGCCGGCTGAGCGGCTCAGGCGGCGGCGAAGCTTGCCAGGGCCGAGCCCCGATCGCCCTCCCGCAACTCCTTCAGTGCCCGATCGCGAAGCTGGCGTACCCGCTCGCGGGTGATCCCCAGCTGCTGGCCGATCTCTTCGAGCGTGTGCTCGCGGCCGTCACCGAGACCGTAGTACAGCCTGAGCACCAGAGCGTCGCGCTCGCGAAGAGTTCTCAGCGCATCGTCAATCTGCTCTCGCAGAAGGCGGTCCTCGACCTCGCTGACCGCGGTCGTCGCCTCTTCGCTGACGAACCGCTCGACGAGGCTGCTGTCCTCGCTGTCGCCGATGGGAGCATCCAGCCGCACCTCGCCGGCGTTCAGCGCCTCGAGCATCTCTACGGTCGCCGGGTTCATATCCAGATGCCGCGCGATCTCTTCGCTGGTCGCCTCGCGGTCCAGAGTCACCTTCAACGTCTGCCGAGCTTTGAGAATCTTGGACAATTCGGCGGCACGGTTCAGCGGGACGCGGACCGAGCGGCCATGGTGCGCCAAGGCCGACAGAATCGCCTGGCGGATCCACCATACGGCGTAGCTGATGAACTTCACGCCTTGGTCCGGGTCGAACTTGATGGCCGCGGTCACTAACCCGAGGTTACCCTGCTGGATCAGATCACTCAGCGGAAGGCCCCTGCCCTGGTACTTCTTGGCCACCGAAATGACGAAACGAAGATTGGCCTTGCAGAGGGCCTGGATCGCCTCGGTGTTCCCCTTTTGAGCCTTGCGGGCTAAACGAATTTCCTCTGCAGGATCGATCAGATCGTGCTGACTGACATCCTGAAGGTACTGATCGAGAGCGGAATCCTCCCCCGCCATCCGGCTCTTCAAAGCCTGGCTGGCTATCCGCTTCGTCCGCGCAGACTCCCGATCCATTATCATCGTGCTTTTCCTGCTCCTACTGTGAACCATCATATCAAAGTCCCGGCGGAGAGGTCCGCTCCGGCCGGGATTGCCCCCTAGGCGAGGTCTAACCCCGACTGCCCTTGGGCCCGACGGCGATTAATAACACCACTGCAGCAAAAAGGTTTCATCCGACCCAGGGGGTGGGCAGCCCTTTATTATAGGGACGCGCATGTGTTTGTCAAGCATGGATTTCCGGGATTGCATGCTCCCGGGCCGGGCTCGCGCCCGTAGCTAGTTCCAGCGGAATATCTTGAGGGCAATCGCGAAGGAGAGCAACCCCCAGACCGCTATCGCCAGTAGCTGTCCGAGATTGGCGCTGAGCGGGGCGCCATCGGTCATGGTAGAACGTAAGGCACTTAACAAGGGCGTCAGCGGCAGCAATTTGATGAACGGATGAAATGCCTCGGGGAAACGTGTGTACGAGAAGAAGACTCCGGAGAAGATCCACATGGGCATCATAACCAGGTTCATGATGCCGGACACGCCCTCCAAGGTCTTGGCACGGCTGGCGGTGAGCATCCCGAGTCCTGCGAAGGCGAGAGCGCCGACAACCGAGATAACGAACAGGTCGACGAGCGAGCCGTGGACGCGGACATCGAAAACGAGCCAGCCGAAACCGACCAGTGCGGCGACCTCTACGATCATGAACACAAAGCGAGAGAGAACGTACGACAGCAGGTACTGGCTTTTGCGCATCGGTGTGGCCAGCAAACGCTTTAGCAGTTTCTTGCGCCGGGCCTGGACGATATTGAAGCCGATCCCCCACATCCCGCTTCCCATCAGGTTCAGACCCAGCAGTCCGGGGATGAGAAAATCGATGTAGCGCGACCCGGGCTCGGCGAGGTGCCGTTCTCCGACGCGAACGGGATCGGTCCGACCTCCAGTGCGTTGTACGGCGTCATCGACGGTACGCCGGGCGAGTCGGCTCTCGCTGCGGGTGGGGTCGAACACATAGGTGACCGAGTCGCCGGGGATGACGACCAGCGCGACCTTGCCGGTACGGAGGTCGTTGCGTGCCTCCTCTGATTCCAGGACTCGGGCTCGGAGGTCCGGGAAACTGTCCAAGCTGGCGGCCAGCTCGACTGCGCCGCGCCCCTCCTGGACCGCCACGGCGAGCGATTCGGTGGGGCGATTGCGAAAAGCGATCCCCAGGCCCAAGGCCATGAGAACAGGAAAGACGAAGACCCAGAAGATCGCTTCGGGCTCGCGGACGAACTCGAGGAGCCGGGCCCGGGTCAGCTGCAAGAGCGGGTGGGAAAGCCTACTCATCTCTCAGGTGACGTCCGGTCAGCGATACGAACACGTCCTCCAGGGTAGCGTTGTGAGTCGTGAGATTCGATAGCTCGACGCCGTGGTCCTTGAGTGTTGCCAGCAATGCGGGGACCGTTCTGTGTACTTCGCTCACGGTCAAGAAAATGCCATCGCGCTCGCGTCGTACGTCCTGAACGCCCGTGACATCGCGAAGCCACGTGTCGATTGCACGATCGTCGTTCTCGACCGAGATCTCGACGGCGTGCTCTGCACCCAGCGCCGCGATCAGTTCGGTGGGTGTGCCCAGGGCGATGATCCGGCCGTGGTCCACGATCGCGACCCGGTCGCAGAGCCGGTGCGCTTCTTCCATGTAGTGGGTAGTGATTACTACTGTACCACCCTTGGTCTTGAAGTCGTGGACCAGATCCCAGAGTTGCCTTCGGGATTGGGGGTCCAGACCGGTGGTCGGTTCATCTAGGAAAAGGAGCTCGGGCTTGCAGACCAGGGCGCAGGCGATGGCTAAGCGCTGTTGCTGTCCTCCAGACAGCTTCGATACCCACGCCTTCCGCTTTTCCTCGAGGCCGACAATACGCATGACTTCGTCGGGGGTTGGCCCTTGCTGGTAGAAACTGCGAAACAACTGGAGCGTTTCCTCGACGGAGAGCTTCTCGGCGAGCTCGGTCTCTTGAAGTTGCACGCCGAGGCGCTGTCGGAGCGCGCGGTCGTCTTTGCCCCAGCGCATTCCCAAGATTTCGAGATCACCCGCATCAGGCTCGAGAAGGCCCTCGAGGATTTCGACGGTCGTCGTCTTTCCGGCACCGTTCGGCCCGAGCAGTCCGAAACACTCGCCGGTTTTGACCTCGAGGTCGAGGCCGTCTACGGCGACGACCGAGCCGTAGCGCTTCTTCAGCCCACTACAGCGGACCGCGACTCCGTTGCCATCACTCATGAGTCTTGAGGCCGCGCTCCCTCGAAGGTGGGGTAGCGAAGCACCTCTTCTCTATTGTCCGATGTCCAGAAGCTCAACGTCGAATATAAGCACCGTGTTCGGCGGAATTCCTGCCGGATGGCCGCGTTCGCCGTACGCCAGGTCCGACGGAACGATGAAGCGACGCTTATCGCCGACCCGCATCAGAGCCACGCCCTCGTCCCAGCCCGCGATTACCTGCCTCTGCCCCAGCGGGAAACTATATGGCGTGCCCCTATCCACCGAGCTATCGAACTTGTTGCCGTCGGTGAACCAGCCGGTGTAATGAACGCTGACCGTCTGGCCCGGCTGGGGTGTCGCGCCGTCGCCCTCCGCGATGACGATGTACTGCAGTCCATTATCTGTGGTGATCGTGTCGCCGCTCACAGGCGGCGGCCCACTGGTTTCCGCCATAGTGGCCTCCGGTTCTATCTCCGCCGTTTCGTCAGCGGCTTCGTTTCCCTCTGAACAGCCGATAGCCAGGAACAAGGCGGAGACGATGATTCGAGAACTCTTTGACATCTTGGCTCCACGTGTAGTATACGTTG
>JBDHGH010000031.1:0-61088 GCA_039589995.1 Gemmatimonadota bacterium
CCTCCAGAGTCCCGCCGACATAGTAGTCGTGTGTCTGCTCCACCAGGTATGCGACACCCGGATGCTCGGAGTTCGTGGTGCCGAAAACGGATTCGGCCTCGGCCGAGCGATCGGGCTTCCAAACATCCTCGATGTGGAGCGCCGCGAGCATTACGCCCTCGGGGTCGCGGAGGGCGAGGGATGATCCGGGCTCGAGAGTTTCAGCGAGCGCCTCGGGCACGTCGAGAGTGATGGGGATCGGCCAAAGCGTCCCGTCCACAAGACGCATCGACCTGCAAACCGCCTCGTAGTCGTCGCTTTTCATAAACCCGCGCAGCGGGGAAAGCGAGCCGTTCAGAAGCAGTTCCAGGTCGCACTGTTGTCTGGGTGTCAGATCCCACGACGGCCAGTCTCGGGACACTTCTGACAGCTGCGCCGCTCGCTCATCATCGACGATGAGGTTCACCAGGGTCCCACCGTGGGGATCTATCAGATGACTAGACAAGGTTCCTCGCTTCTAATCTCTGGCCCTTGGTCGGTCGATGGCCGATTCGCAATGGCCTTCGGATTGGGTCACTTCCTCACGTCGGAGAATTCGTCCATGCGATCCGAAGCTCCGATCGCCTCGATCTGCTCCTGCGCTCGTTTATAACTCTCGGGCGCCCCCGCAAGTATGCCTTTGACTTTCGGGAATGATTGATTGAAGCGGAGTGCCTCGCCGAACAGGTTGGTGGCGATTCCCCCCGCCTCGCTGATGATCAAGGCGCCGGCGCATACGTCCCACTCGTGTTTTGGACCGCGGGAGAATGTGGCGGCGGCTTCGCCCGCGGCCACCAAGGCTAACTTGAGTTCGATGCTGCCGATAGGCTCGACCTCCCACTCGGTCTCGAAGGGCTCGAACTCGCCGCGCTTCGTCTCGGAGCGGGAAGCCAAAAGCCGCTCCCCTTCCATGACGCGAATTAAGGCGCCGTCACGAAATGCACCCAAGTCCTTTGCCGCTGAGAACGTGTCGCCGGTGGCCGGGTTATGGACCACGCCCAGGATCGGTCTCCCGTCTTCGACGAGGGCTATGGCTACGCTGTACTCCGGCAGCCCCTTCATGAACTCCTTGGTGCCGTCTAGCGGATCCACCACCCAGAGTAGTTTCTCGCTTAGTCGATCTGGATTATCGGCGGTCTCTTCCGAGAGCCAGGCTACGGGCTGCAGCGCCAGGAGCTCGCGTTTGAGCAAGGCGTCTGCTTCGTGGTCCGCTCGCGTTACGGGGCTCAGATCCTCTTTGGAGGTCGCCTCGACACCCTCGGTCTGGATCTTCTGGATCAGGATCCCGGCGTCGCGCGCGATGTCGCAGGCAGCCTCGAGTAATCGTTGCAAGTCGTTCATACCTTAGCCGTTTGGGGAATATATGTTCACCCTCGACCGGGCGGGGGTTGGTCTAAAGACCGAGATTGCTAGAATGGCCGCAAAGCCTAGCGGCGGCGATACTTGGTGTCAAGAATCGTGCCCTATCGAGTTACGCGTGAGGTTCTATCGGAGCTTATGGACACTGGCGCCGCCTACTGGCCTTGGGTGGCGTGGAAACCTAATTTTTTGGGGGACGCTACCAGGGCCGCAGACGGGACGAGGAAGATGGGTGGACGCACGCTGGCTATCGCTGCCGGAATCCTGTTGCTATTCGGCAACAGCGCTCTCGCCGTTCAGGGTGACGACTCCCAGGATCAGAAGGAAGAGGACTCGAAGTCGGAGCGGTTCTATTCCTCACCGTACCTCCCGCTCCAGAATTGGGTCTATCCGTACGTCGATCTCCTCGTTGCTCGCGGACAGCTCAAGGACCTCGCGGTCCTGGTACAGCCGTATCGCCGAATCGACATCGCCAGAGCGATTCTCGAAGCCGAAGCCGACGGGACGCTCTCGGAAACGGAGTCGACCTGGGCGGCGGAGATCAGAGACGAACTACGGCGCGAGTTCGCGCTGCTGGAGGCCGACGATCGCCAGGGCTTGAAACTGCGTGGTGAATTCAGGGCTGGGTTCGAGGCGGTGAGTCAATTGCATCGAGACCTGCTGCGTCCCACCGGCGATGCGAAGTTCTTTCCTACATGGCAATTCGAGATCCTGGCAGACGCGCCGGCGGTGGCAGGTTCGTTTCAGTTGCGTTGGAACCAGCACTATAACAACGATCCTCAGTTCCCGAACGGGGAAGTGATCCAGTATCGGGAATGCGATCCCCTCGTTCAGCAGTGTGCCTACCGCATCGAGGAAGCGTACGTGGAGGCCCAGACGCGTTACGTGCGAATCTTCTTCGGTCGCATGTATCGCAATTGGGGCCTTCCCACCGTCGACGGGTTGTTGCTCTCCGATTATGTGTACAGCTACGACCATATCGGTTACCGCTTCGGAAGCGATCGTATTTCGCTGACCGGGCTGTACGCGCCTTTCAATGACTTCGGCGGCGACACGGCTCGTCATTTCTCGTCACACCGTTTCGATTGGCAGATCCGCGACAACCTCGCCATCGCGCTCGGCGAGTCGGTGGTCTACGGGGGAGAGAACCGGCGAATCGAGTTTAGTCTGACGAACCCGATCGCGATCTGGGAGATCAATGGCAGGCCGAACGATGACGAGAGGAACGCCCTCGGTATGGCCGAGGTCTGGTGGCGTCCCTGGAGCAGTCTAGTGACCTACGGTGCCTTCCTCGTGGACAACACGTCGGTGGGTGACGAGGAGCAAGGAAAGACATCGGGATTCAATCAGTACGCCTTGGCTCTGGGCGCACAGCTACCGAACGTGGCGCCCACGCTGTCGCTTCGTGGCGACCTGACGATAGCGAGCGCCCTCGCTTATAGAAGCAGGATAGGGTTCTTCGAGTACTACACGCTGGGTCAGGCTGGATACGGGATCGGCTTGGCCCAAGACAGGACGGACGCGATCATCGCCTCGTTGCTGGCGGATTGGTTCGTGCGACCGCGCCTTTACGTCCAGCCAGGGCTCGCCCTGATGTGGAAAGGCGAGGATGACATCACGGATCCTTGGCCGCCCGGTGCCCTGGGAGACCGGGACAAGCTGTTAGTCGGAACCATCGAGACCACCATCCGCCCCTATCTGGGAGGCAACTGGCACGCTCGCTACGGTGACGTGCGTTGGAACCTGGGGCTGAACGCAATCAAGAATCGGGGCCACCAAGAGCAGGGTTGGCAGGTCGAGTTTGTCGGAAGCGTCTGGGCCGAGGCGCGCGTGAGGTTCTAGCAGGAAGGGCCAACCCGCGTTGCTCGTCTCGTCTTAGAAATAGAACGCGATCCGCCCGTGCCCCCCATCGAAGCTCAGGATGTTCTGCCCGTCTCCGTCCAAGTCGAGGTTGGTGCCCAGCAGAAAGAATGCGCGGTCGCTGAAGCGCCAGGCGAAGTCGAAGCGCACGCGCGCGTGGTCACGTTCCTGGAGGCTACCCGGTACGCGATCGGGACCGATGACATCTTGGGCGAGGAAATCGAGTCCGAGCGTCGCGTTGAAACCGCTGTTGGCGCTGTAGTTGAAATCGGCGCGGCCGGCCCATGATCGATCCTCATATTCTATGTTCTCGCCTGCTGTTGTGTCCGGGCGGATTCTGTCTTCGGCCCTCCACACTCGAGCGACCCAAAGCTCGGTGGAGAAGCGGCCCGATAGGCGGTGGATTCCAAAGAGGCCGAGCTGCGTCGTCATCTCGGTCAGGTCAAAATCGTCTTCCGCTCGACCGTCTGGCATAGCGGCACGTTCGATTCGGGCCTGAACCCAGGTCCCGAAGCTGCCTACGGCCGTCCGGACAGAGGGCTCCCATTCAACGAGGCCTCCGGCATAGGCATATCGCTCGTCCTGGACGAATCCGCTTCCGGGATTCCCCTGCGACTCGACCACGATCTGCGTGGGGGTCATCGCCAGCCCATAGCCCTCGAGACGAAAGCGTCGCGCGACTTGAAGATCGAGCGCGAGCTTGAATGTGTACGGGCGCGATGTGTGATCGAGCGTTGTGTCGGTAACCTCGGGGTCCACTTCCAGGCCCTGGTAGATGAAATCGCTAAACAGGTCCAGGGCTCCAAAGGCGAGGGTTATTACACCCATGCGCGGAAGAAAGGAGTAACCGACCTCGATGTCGATGTCCGGTTTGATGGCCGACACAAGTCCCATGGCATAGGCCTGGCCGGTCCCGTTGAAGAGGTCTTTTTGAAAGCCCAGCCAAATGAGACTCCGCTTTACATTCAGGTTGTCTTGTTGGGTGAAGCGAACGTCTGTAGCCCAGCCGGCGCCCAGCGGAACCCGCGCCTTGAACTCGCCTTGAAGCGCGAGTCGCACGTGATCGAAACTGCCGGCCCACGCGCGCACTCCGGTGCCTCGTTGGTACCAGTCGTACACCTCGCTCAGCGATGGGTGGAATGAGATCAGATCGAGGCGATACTCGGAGTCCATCGCCTGGTTGAACCGTTGCAGGATCCCGCGATCGCTGAACCGGCCGTAGTAGCTACCGGCTCGGTCGAAGATCGTCAACCAACGCTGCTCCTCCCAACCACGAAGGGTGGCACGCGCTGGAGGAAGCGAATCGGTTTGAGCGTTGGCTTTCGCGGGCGCGTGCAGACATAGCGCCGCGAAGGTAGCGCCGACCGCGTAGAAGTAGAATTTGCGCCGCATCTATGAGTCAGACTAACATTGGCTCGGCTCGACCTGGTCCGAACTTGGGGATAAACGAAGTTTGATCGATCTATCGAATATACGTCGCACGCTCTTGATCGCGTACATAGTTGGATTGCTCGCCGTAACCCTAGCGCCTGTTCCGGGCTCGGTCTACCCACCGTCCGGTTTCGACAAGCTGGTCCACGTGGGCCTATTCGGCGGTCTCGCTTTTCTCATCATGTGGAACTTGAATTCGTGGCGCCGTATCACCGTCGTCGAGGCGCTGAGTTTGACCGTCGTAGCAGCGATCCTGATCGAAGTGCTGCAGGGTATGCTACCTTTCCGCAATGCCGATACCTGGGATTTACTGGCTGGAACGGTCGGGGCGCTCTTAGGGGTCGGGCTTGCCGGCGCGGCCCGCAAGTTGAAGCACTCCAGGGATTCTGTCGCGACCGGCGAACCGGAGGGCCTCGACTGAAGGCCTACTCCCCGTAGGCTTGGGTCGGCTTGCTGGGCTTCTTGGTCGAAGAACGCGAGCGTCGGTCTTTCTTCACCGCGGGTGGCATGGCACTATCGGTCACCTGGGCGATCAATTCACTGATCTCCTTCTCGATCTCGTTGATCCGCAACTGGCCGACGGCCATGTTGACTCCTCCGCTCGCCACGCCCTGACAGACCGTGTGGAACTCGCGGACTTTCTTGAGCAGGACGTTGACCCAGTGACGGAACAGATGGTCGTGTCGGCGATCGTCGAAACCCGTCGGTGCTCCCTCATCTTCGGCGGACTTCCCGGAAAACAGGGCATTGCGCGCCAGCAGTAGACCGACCAAAAGCCCCAGAGCCACGCGCGGCGCGGGGTCGTCTACCAGTGCGAGGATCGCCGCTAGGGCAGCGAGCTCCAGCACGACGAGCGGTGCACGAAGACTGCTGTCCATTTAAGTCGCTCCCATCGTTTGCTGAGAGATGGAGGGACGAAGAGTCTCAACTTCGCTGAAAGTGGTCCGCTGAATAATATAGTGGCTGCCTGATGGGACGGCCACTGACCCGCGGTCATGCAGCCAGGTTGACGTGTAGCGATCCGGGGTGTCGGTCAGGCTGACCGCCCCACCGCAGAAGAAGAATGGAAAAAGCAAAGCGCTCAAGGGCCTTGCCGAGGACAGGGCGGTGGCACCGATTCTGCACAAACACAGGCCGCAGGCACTCCTACCCCCACGGGTCCTCTGCCACGAACATGCGGGCGGTTTTTTACCTCGTGAACCTTGGAATAGAGTTGGAACGAGAGGTTTCACCCGCCGAATACCTTTGGAAGAGCAGGGCAGAGTTCCCCGACTTCGGAAACAGCGGAGCGGTGTCAGCAGCAATCGATGTGGGCATGGCGCTGGAACACTGGCAGCTGCAGCGGGCGCGTGGGTCCTGGCGAATTGTCGTCGCTGCGGCACGACGTGCCGGGCGGTCGGCTCGACGGGCTGGCCGGACCTCGAGGCGTCTGGCCTCCGACATCGATCGCATCCGCGACTCGGTGGAGACCGTGCTCTTTGATGGACGACTCCCTCCCGATCTCGCGGCCCGTTCTTCACGGGCAGCGGCCAAAATGTGCGCCCGGGTGGTCGAGCATGCGTTGGCCGCTTACTGGGCGGACGCTGTTCAAGAGACACCGCCTTGAGCCGCGGGCATCCTCAAAACCAAGCCTTGCTCTTATCCCAAGCCTAGGTAGCTTTTTCTAAGGGCGTCTTATCAGCTGCAGCCTGTTCTGGAGGATAGCGATGCAGGGAAAGGTGAAAGGTGCTGCGCGGGCGATTGCCGTTCTTCTTCTCGGGTTGGCGGTTCTTTCCGCCTGCGGTAAGAAAGTCCGCCGCATTGACCCCGAGGAAACAACCGACCTCAGTGGCTTCTGGAACGACACGGATTCCAGGATCGTGTCAGATGACATGATCGCGGATTGTATGAGCCATCCTTGGATTCAAGAGCATGCCATCGAGTACGACGCCAAACCCGTGGTGATCGTAGGGTCGGTGCGAAACCGAAGCACCGAGCACATTGCGACCGGTACGTTCATTCGCGACTTGGAACGCGCGTTGGTGAATTCAGGGCAAGTCCGGGTGGTGGCGAATCCCTTGGAGCGGGAAGAGCTACGCGACGAGAGAGAGGAACAGCAAGACTGGGCGCGCGAGGAAACACGCAAACAGCTTCGTGCGGAGACCGGTGCCGACTACATGTTGAATGGTGTGATTGACACGATCATCGACAAGGAGGGTGGGACGGAGGTGAAGTTCTACCAGATCGACCTCTATCTCACGGGTATCGAGAACAACGAGCGCGTCTGGATCGGGCAGAGCAAGATCAAGAAGGAGATCTCTCGCAGCGGCCTCGGTCTCTAGCCAGCAAAGTCGGCGCGAATTGCGTCGAATTATGAGTTACGCGAGGAAGTGTTGCCGGATCTCGGCTGTTTGGGTCTGCAGCCTGTTGGCGCTGGGGGGGTGTGCCAGTCACGCCAGCACCATGGGTGGCGTCCGTGAAGCCCTGCAGAACAACGATCTGGATGAGGCCCGGGCACGGCTAGCCGACGCTGGTCGCGGTACCGATGACCTACTCTTCGCTCTCGAGGACGGCCTGCTACTCCACTACGCCGGCGATCCCGAATTGAGCAACGTTCGCTTCGGGTTCGCCGAACCCAAAATCGATGATCTCTATACCAAATCCATAAGCCGCGCCGCGTTCTCGCTGATCACATCGGACCTCGTGCTCCGCTTCGAACCTCGCGGGGTCGAAAGCCTCCTGGTCAACTATTACCAGGGCCTGAACTACCTTCGGATGTGGGAGCCGGAGGAGGCCTGGGTAGAGTGGCGTCGGCTCGCCGCCAAGTTGCAGTACAGCCGCGAAAAGGGCGACGCGCTATACCTGGATCCTCCCTTCTTCAATCAGATGATTGGGCTTGGGTTGGAGTGGGACGACCCCAGCAACGCGTACGTGTCTTTGAGATTGGCCGAGGCAGGCTATCTCGAGCGCGGACTCGAACCACCAGGCGACCTGATCGATGATCTCGTTCGCCTTGCCACCTCGCTTGGCTTCGCCGATCATCTGGATGTCTATCGGAATCGGTATGGTGACGCGGCGGTACAGCCGACCGGTCCTTATCACGGTGGGAACCCGTACGATCGATCAGCTACCGGTCCTTGGGGCGAGATCGTCTTATTAGTAGAAGAAGGCCTGGTCGCGCCCATCGAAGAGCTTTCTATCTATCTTCCGATAACGGAGCAGCGCGCCGAGGGCTTGATCGAGGGCGGTCGGCGTGCCCAGCTGAACATCGCCGAATCGCTGGCCCGAGAGTACGCGGACGGTCGCTACAAGGGAGCGCGGAAGTCAGATGCCAAACGGCGCGAGATAGCCTACGTCCTCCCCATGTCGTTTCCGATCTATGGTATGGGCGAATCGGCCTTCAGTCGCTTGGTCGCGTTCTCAGAGACCGACACCGTTGCGGGCCGGATTGCTCTCCGTGTCACCGATCTTCAGCAGATGGCGTTCGAAGATCGGCTGTTGGGCATTTACGCCAAGACTATCGCTCGGGCACTGATCAAATATCTGGCTGCGGCGAAGCTGGAGGAGAAGGCGGAGGAGGAGGGTGGAGAGACCGCAGGCGACGTGGTCGGTATTCTCGCGAACATCGTGAACGTGGCGACAGAACGGGCAGACACGCGGGCCTGGTTGGGCCTCCCTCACAGAATCTGGATGACGCGACTGAGTGTTCCGCCGGGAGATCACGATGTTCAGATACTCATCGATGGTCACCAGGTAATAACGCTTGGCCCGATAGACGTGCGACCCGGCGAACGCCGGTTGGTGAACTATCGCATCTTCTGAGATAAGCTGAACTCTGTGTTTCTCGGCGCTTTCTCGCGTTTCGTTCTGAAAGGCGCAAAGTGGGCGGTGAACCACTTCTACGAAGTGGGTTGCATCGGTCAACCTGTGCCGGACGGACCCGTCCTAGTCATAGCTAACCACCCCAACAGCGTGATGGACGCGTTGATCGTCATGCGAGTGGCTGGGCGTCCGGTTCGGCCGCTTGCGAAGGCTCCTCTATTCGAAGACGCGTTGATGGGGCACGTGCTGCGTGGCTTGGGCGCCCTGCCGGTGTTCCGGCCTCAGGACAATCCGGAAGAGGTCTGGAAGAACGAAGGAACCCTCAAAGCCGCCGAGGAAGCGCTCCTGGATGGCGAGGCCGTGCTCATCTTCCCTGAGGGATTGACCCACTCGGAAGCGAGCCTCGCTCGAATGAAGACGGGCTCTGCACGCGTCGCTTTTGCCGCTGAGGAAGACGCGAACTGGCAGCTCGGTCTACAGATCGTGCCCGTGGGTCTGACGTATCAGCGTAAGCACGCCATTCGTGGTAGAGTCGCCGTCGCTCTCGGTCAATCACTTGCCGTAAGCGACTGGCGCGAGATGCGGGAAAAGGATGAGTGGGGCGCTGTTGAATCGCTCACCGATGCGATGCGCGAGGCCCTGGAGGAAGTGACGCTCAATCTACCCTCGGTCGAGGACCGCCCACTGCTTGAAGCGGCGGAAGCCCTCTACGCAGCCGAAAAAAAGCTGACGAAGCCCGGTGCCCGGGGAAAACTCGCACCTCGTCTGCCACGGCTGCAGCGGTTCGCCCAAGCCCTGGCCTGGCTCTACGTCGCAGATCCCGAGCTTTACGAACGGATTGGCGACGAAGTGCGAACGTACCGCGAGCGCCTCGAGATACTGGGGGTGAAAGAGGGAGAAATCCCCAGACGTTTCCGCCCTACCCGAGTGCTGTGGTACGCGACGGTGCAGGGACTGGCTCTCCTGATCGGTCTGCCCCTCGCCATCGCAGGAACGATCGCTTGGTACATTCCCTTCAAATCGCCACGGGTGACGCTCAACCTGTACAAGCCTCCCTATGAAGCCTTGGCCACCTTTAAGTTGGCGACGGCTCTGCTCGCGTTTCCGCTCGCTTACTCTCTCTATCTGGCGGTCGCCTGGTGGTTGGGGGGGACTCGCGCGCTCGTCGCGGTGGCGATCGTATTGCCACTGCTCGGAATCGTCGCGCTGCGCTGGCGCGATCGCTGGCGAATGGCCCGCGAGGACATGTACGTCTTCTGGCGCTCGATGAAGCTGAGGGACTTTCGGGAGGAGTTGGTGAAGCGTCGTCAGGAGCTGGTGGGCGAATTCGAAGCCATTTACACCGCCTGGCAACGTGAGAGGCGAGGCCGACCCACCGAGCCTTGATCCCCAGTATGCTCGGTCACATCTACCGACTTCTCGGCCCTTCTGTCCGAGGCGCAGGCGCCACTGTGGGCGTCGACCTTCGAAACTGCTCTCGTAACTCTATCTAACAAAAGGCTTTACAAATCATGGGCACGGCCGTGTCCGGTGGCAGAATTCCTGCCAGTGTAAAGGTCGGTAAACCGCGCTGAGTGCGTGGTCGAAAGCGATGGTTTGTAATCCGACAGGCATTGGAGAGAAAGGCACCGAATCACCATGTGGGGCACGCTGAACATCGTTGGGTTGAGACGGCGCTGGGGCAGCCTCGAGAACGCTCCCGGCAAGGTCGCGCGGTTCGAGGTGTCGAGTAACGGCGGCGGTCAGTCGAATGGGCGAAGCGCTGTGGCGGAATCGACGAAGGCTTCGTTCTTGGCTCGCGAGGTTCTCATCGACTGCCCGCATGCGGGGTGTGTGGGAAAAATACTTACGGGCAAGCGTCATTTCGGCGATACAGCGGGTACCGGTTCGCGCATAGCGTTGAGTTGTACTCGCGAGCCGGAGGAGCACGTGGTCACGATTTCGATAGAGCCGTTGAATTCGAAAGAGAAAGAGACGTTGAAGGCCGCGAGTGACAGGAACGAGAAACTTCACTGCAAGCGGTGCGGCACAGGTCTGAAGAAGGGGACTGTAGAGGTTGCGGATGCATGGACCGAGTCGGTGAGCCGCCAGGCGGCGTACTGTTGTCCATGGTGTGGAGTGAAGTGGCCCGTGCCGGCCGAAGAAGAAGTGTGCCAGGTAGGCTAGTGTGGCTCGTGCAGCGGCGAGCCCGAGGAGTCGATAGAAAATGAAAGTCGGAAAAGCGGCGGCGCAGGACATTCGCGGGATAGCGGCCAATACGGCACGCGATCTTGCCCTAGGCTTGCGATTGGCCTCATTGCGCATGGAGAACTTCGAGCCGGGTCAGGGAAAGGATGCGGCGCGTGAACTTGCAGAGCAGTTGTCAGCCTCTGCAAGACGAGCCGTGGAGCTGTACTACCTGGAGTCGCTGACTCAGGCAGTCGCGATCAGCGAAGGGCCTTTGAAAGTTCGGCGCAAGAACGAACTGGTATTCCTGAGCCCGGAAGACTCGCTGGAGATAGAAAAGCTCAAGACAGAGATCGCGGGCTGCTACAATAAACTGGGGTTCGCATTGTTGTTGGAGTGCGAGCTCGAGCGTGCCCGCCGTCGCAAGCTGCCGCTGTCGGTAGCCTTGTTCAAGCTCAACACGCCCGACGAGAAGGTGGTCCGCGAAGTCGCCAGGCAGGGACGGGAAGTGTGTCGCTTGCTTGATGTGCTGGGTACGTTTGGCGACCGTGGCGTTGGGATCCTCTTGCCGGATACGGGGCCCGATGGCAGCGAGATCGCTGCACAGCGTTTGCTTACTTCGTTCCGTTCGTCGCGCAGCGCGAGCGGGGGCAGTAGTGGAGCACAGCTCAGCGTCGGAGTGGCCAGCCATCCCGAGGATGGAGGGGACCCTCGCGACCTATTGACGATGGCGGATGAGAGAGCGGGAGGCGTTTCTCTGCTCGAGCCGGTTCCCGTCGGCTAGATCGCCTTCGTGATCAGGTGCGTGCTTTCGAGAGGAGCGCGACACCGATACCCAGGAAAATCAAGTTGGGCACCCAGGCCGCCACAGCCGGCGGCATCACCCCACCGACTCCCAGGCCCTGCGAGATCCTCACACTCAGCAAGTAGATCAGGACGGTAGCCAGCGCTATCCCCACCCCCATGGCAGGTCCGGCTCTTCCTGTGCTGTTTCCCAACGCCGATCCGAAAAGCACAACGATGAAGCAGGCAACCGGTAGGGCGATCTTCAGCATCTGGTCGACCTCGAGGCTGCGAGCGTTACCGCCGGATCGCTCGATCGACTCGATGAATCGACCCAGTTCGGCGTAGTTCATCTCTTCCGGGTCCTTCGGCTCGGCCAGAAGGTCTTGCGGGGTCTCCGAGAGTTCGGCTTGGAGGAGGGAGTCGAAGGCGAATGTCATCGCTCGATCTTCCTCGGGGAAGTAGCTCAGGTAGCCACCGACAAGGCGCCAGCCGTTGTCATTCCAGTCGGCCAGCGGCGCGAAGACCCGGTAAGTGGGGTACTCCGTTCCCGTCCCTTCTCGGTCGATGACGATGTCTTGGATTTGCCCTTCTTCGGTGGATAATCGTCTTATCGTATAGGCGCGACCGCCATCGGCACCGTAGACGAACCTCGTTCGAATCTTGCGGCTGGACCGGGCCCGTTCCTGAAGCGCTTCCGCCCGCAGGCGGTTCGTGACGGGGACTAATTCCCCCAATGCCAGGCCGGCGCCGCTCAGGACTATTCCCAGGACGACCATGGGCGCGATGAGTCGATAGAAACTCACTCCGCTGGCCTTGGCCGCGATGACCTCCGAATGGCGGCTCATGAGTGCCACGGTGAATACGGCACCGAACAGGCTGGCCACGGGCAGCGAAAGTGACATCTGGTATGGGAAATCGAACACGTACGCCAGTAGGACCTGCCGCACGGTCAACCCCCGAGCCAGGTATTTGTCGAGGTCGTCGGTCAGCTTGAAGATGATGAAGAGGAAGGGTGCGCCGAAGACGCAGATCATCCATACCTTCAAATAGAGTCCCGCCACGTAACGGTCGAGCATCTTCACGCGGTTTCGCTCCCGTCCTGCAAGCCGGCCAGACGCTTCAACCGTGCAAGGATCCGATATCTGCGTCCCGTGCTTCCCCGTGTGACCATATAGAGAAGGCCGCATCCGATCACGGTGAATATCACGTTCGGCGCCCACATTGCCCAAAAGGGTGACATAAAGCCGCGATCGGCGATGTCTTCTCCTCCGATGAGGAATATGTAGTAGACACAGAACACCACCAAACTCACGCCGATAACCATACCGATGCCCCCACGTGGGAAGCGAACTCCGACGGGCGCACCGATCAGAACAAACACGATGGCTGCTACCGGTATGGCGTACTTCTTTTCAATTTCGACCAGGTACTTGTTAATTTCGCGGCGCTGAAGATCCGCGCGCGAAGCGGAGCGCTCGAATTGGCTTCGCATCGATGCGGCGAACGAGGCGGGATCGCCGGCGGGAGGCCATTCGGTGGCGCGTGTCGGTGTGAACCGTTTCCTCAGCTGTCGTAAGCGAGCGGCGTTGGCCGACTCGGTCGAGTCCGCTGCTTCCGCATCGCCGGCTTGCGAAGGCCGAATGTGGACGGCATCCACCGGACCACGTCTTAGGGCCTTCCCTGCCGACTCTGCGATAGAGTCCGTTTGCGTTAGCCGTTGTCTTTTCTCTCTGTTGGGCCTTCGAGTCTCGGGAACGGAATAGCGAACCGGTGCAAGCATGGAAATGACAAGGTTCAGGGAGTCCTGCAGCGAGGTGTATCGCTCATTCCGTTCCTTTACGACCTCGCGCATCATGCCGATGCTCATCTCGCGGTCGCCACGCCAGTCGCCGCTTGCACCACGCTCGAGCTCGTTGCTGACACCTTCGACGCGGATCACTTGTTTCATGTAGTAGGTGCGCTGGCCGACGTTGCGTTCTTGGGTATCCAGCTCGTGCATGGATCCGTCGTAGAGAGTCAGATAGAGGTCGGTCTGGTTCAGGTTGAACGCCATGTGCCCCGAGTCGGCGTAGATTGTGCGGTAGGTGTTCGGCCTACCCATGTCGAAAATCACCAGGTCATGGAGCACGCTGCGCATTCGATCAATCCGCGCGGCTTGCAGGAACAGCTTGTCGGTGGCGACTTCGTTGACCACGCGCTCGCGTAACTCGAACGTGGGCTGCTTGCGACCGATGTCAGTGAGCAATTGCCTGAGCGCGTGGTTCGACTCAGGCAGGACTCGGTCGTTGAAGAAGACCATCCCCGCGGCTAGCACTGAAGCGGCGGCCAGCACGGGGACCAGTAGGCGAAGAAGGCTGACACCGCCGGCTTTGAATGCCGTGACCTCGTTGTCGCCGGTCAGCCTGCTAAAGGCGTAGAGAACGGCTACCAAAACAGCCATGGGCATCGTCATGGCGATGATGAAAGGGAGGGAAAGCGCGAAGACCTCTCCGATCACGAACCAGGGCAAGCCCTTGCCGACCAGTTCGCCGAAGCGGCGGGCAAGCTGATTCAGGAGCATGAGGCCGGTCAGGACCCCAAGGGCTGCAATGAATGGCCCCATGTGCTCGCGAAGTATATAGCGCCTGAGTAGTTTCATTAGATCCGAGGACTATCGGAGTCTGAGTACTATTTCATTTACCCGCGCAACGGCCAAAAGGTGCGCCTGAGGCTCCTCTACCTTGGCGGCTTTGCCGCCATTCTGGCCCTGGGTGGCGCTTCCCAGCAAGCCGGCGGAGTTCTTGCCGCGGAAGTCTGGCTTCTGGGATCGCGCGACGTCGCCCAAGTTACGGGTGCTGCCGCCACAAGGGCAGCGCCTCAGGACACGAGTATATCACGCCCGACTTCGGTCCAGGATACCACTCGATCGTCTCAGGATACCACAACCGCTGCTCGAGACACAGTGCCGGCGCCGCAGGACACGGCCGTGATCGTCCAAGATACGGCGGCCGTCGCTCGCGACACCGTGGCCGTCGCTGAAGATACGCTGGCGACGGCTCAGGATACCACGGCGACGGCCCAGGACACGACGGGTATTGCTGCCGGAGTGGACTCGCTGGCACAAGAGCCTCCGATCCGGACGCTGACATTGGGGCTGAAACCGATCGTTCCACCGTTTGGCGTCGGTCTGATCGCAGGCCTGTCCGACCCGACGGCCTTGCGGCCGGAGATGAGGCTACGGGCGACGAGTTGGTCGGAAGCATGGGCCGACGGCATAAGGTCCGCGGCGAGGAATTGGGATCGCGAGTTGTGGCTGGCCAGCCGCCCAATTGTAACACCGGAGCCAGAACGTGCGCCGATAGTGACCGAGGTGGAAGTGCCAGATGTCGATCGGGACCCCGATCAACCGATGCCGAGGCCGAGGGACACGCTTGTCGCACAGGAGCCCGTTCTGACCCCCGACCCTCGCCCCGGTGAGCCTGGGACACAGATCCTCCCGGACGTTCTTTCCCAGTACGCCGACATTGGCATGATCATACAGGGGCGCGTCGAGCTGGGCGGTGGTTGGAACAAGTTCGAGCCCTGCAACGTGACGCTGGTGCAGAGTTGCGATCCTGGCCTCGTTCCACGTCTCAAACCGGACATCCAGTTTGGGGCGCGGGTCGGCGGGACGATCTCGGACCGCGTCCACATGAACGTGGACTACGACAACCGCCGGGAATTCGACGCGGCGAACAACATCAACGTCTACTATCAGGGCTTGGAAGACGAGATTCTGCAGCGGGTCGAAATGGGTGACGTCAGCTTCTCACTTCCGCAAAGCCGGTACCTCACTCAGGGGATCCCCGCAGGCAACTTCGGCTTCCGCGCCGCTGGCCAGATCGGGCCCATCGATTTCCAGGGCGTGTTCGCGCAGCAGAAAGGCGATATCGGTGCGCGCGAGCTTCAGGTCGGCGGCGGCGGTCAGGGTTTCGAACAGGAGGCTACGATTCGCCTGGACGACTCAGACTACGAGCGCGGCCGTTTCCACTACCTATTCAACCCACGGCAAATCTCGACCTTCCCGGACATCGAAATGCAGGACCTCACACCGCTTGATGCTCCGCCAAACGTCAGGCCATCGTCCGTCGTAAAAGTCTACAGATACGAAGTCAGCGGAGTGGGCGCGCAGGTCCCGGAGGGTTTCATCACGGCCATCGCCTCGGCCGTTGACACGCTGCTGACGGCGCAGGGTGCGGACACGATCGTAACGGACACGCTGACGGGATTGTTTCGCCCATTGGTGGACGGCGAGGACTATGTTCTGCATTGGAGCGGGCTTTGGCTTGTGTTGCGAAACACGTTGCTGAACCAAGAGGGTCTGGCGTTAACCTATATCGCGGAGGATGGAACCGAGATCGGGACGTTCGAAGCCGAAGCGCAGTCGGACGCGCACAACGCCGATCCGGAGAACGTGCCTCCCCCCGCGCTCGAGCTGATTAGAGGTCTCAACCCTCGCCCGGGGTCGGCGACTTGGACCCGGGAGATGCACAACATCTATCGGGTCTCTATCAGCCCGGGGGTCGTGCAGTCTACCGTCGAGCTGATCATCTCGCAGGGTGACCCGGGCATCGGAAACACATTCAATGTTGCCGACGACCTACAGTTCGAAAACGTCAAGATATTCGGGGTGGACGACGACCCCACCGACAACCGCCTCGACCTCGCTCACGTCTTCGAGGTCACCGGTGGTTCGGATGCCGCTCCCGGCCCCTCCGGGACCTTCATCGTCTTACCGACGCTCGAACCGTTCAAGCTCCCTCCGCCCTTGCAGAATGTGCCTGGTCTTTCAGGCGAGCGGTTCCCGCTCCCATCCGGGGATCGAAACGCCGTGATATACGATGAGCCGAACGATGAAGTTCGGCGGGGATCGAACGTCTACTTGTTGACAATCAACTTCCGCCAGCGGTTCGAGGGATTTCTGTCGAGTATTTCGCTGGGCGCTGGGGGCGTACGCGAGGGCAGCGAGCGGGTCGTGATCGATGGTACCGAACTCGTCCGGGGGCAGGACTACACCATCGACTACGACATCGGCATGGTCGAACTGCGTGAGCCCGAGCGTTGGTTCGGCGGAAGCACGGACGCCCGGGTGAATGTCTCGTTTGAACAAAAGCCGCTGTTCCAGCTTGCTCCGACATCCGTGTTCGGACTTCAGGCTCACTACGGTTTGGGCGAGCACGGGGAGATCAACCTGATCGGCCTTTCTCAAACGGAGAAGACGCTGCAGACGCGTCCCGAACTGGGTCTCGAACCTGCTGCCGTCCAGCTCGGTGGTCTGTCGGGGCGACTAGACTTCCGCCCGCAATGGCTGACCAACCTGGCGAATATCCTACCTGGAGTAGACAGCGACGCGCCATCGTCATTGAACATCGATGGCGAGATCGCCTTGTCGCTGCCCACGACGAATACCGAGGGTATCACCTACGTAGAGGATTTCGAGGGCGGTCCGGGCTTCCCGGTCAGTCTGCTTTCTCGGGCTTGGGATCTTGGGTCGGCGCCTTCGACGACATTGGGAGGCGAGCCTATAGTGCCGCCGGGATTCGTTCTGGGAAACCTGGGCGAACTGGTTTGGCAGGACCAGTACACCATCGATACCTCCGAGGGAACGGTGGTCGTTGGCGGCCTCGAGCCGAGGCAGATCGACGATCAGCTGCTCATCCAGGGTCAACAGACCACCGAGCCGGTCATGTGGTTGACGGCACGTCTTCCCGAAGACCGCCAGATCGCACCGGACACCAACCCGTTGCCCGGCCCGGCTTGGGGGTCGATGACGCAAACGATCTCGACAAACGGCCAGGACTTCACCTCGATCGAGTTCCTCGAATTCTACGTGGCCGTCGCCGATGAGTTTCTTGACTCGACCAACTTGATTATCGACCTGGGCACTGTCAGCGAGGACGCGTTCGCCATCGATTCGCTCGGTATGCCGTCGGGAATCGGCCTGATGAACCGTGAAGCCGATCCAGCCAAGGTGTGGAGCAACGCGGATGACACCGGGTTGTGGGGTACGGGCTGTGAGGCGGAGCCCGCGCAAAACATCTACCCGTTGGGTGATGTTGATGCGAACTGCACGAGGAACAACGGCCTGGAAGATACCGAGGACCTGAATAGCAACAGTACCCTAGACGCGGAAGAACGCTTCTTCCGCTACACCGTCCGTATCGGTGATCCATCGGGTCGATATTTCGTTCGCCCCGCCAACGAGTATGTCCCCGGCGTTAGGTTCTACCTATTCAAGGTACCGCTGAAGCAGCCGGACCACCGTGAACGAGTAACGGACGCCGAGTTTCAGAACATCCGGCACCTTCGCTTCACCTGGGTCACGCAATCGACCAATCGTCTGGCCGTGGCACGGGCGCGCTTTTTGGGGTCGCGTTGGCTGAAGCGAACCGAAACGGGCATTGTCGAGGGAATAGTCGATACGACCGCAGTGGTCAATCCCGCCGCGTTCGTCGAAGCCGGTCCGATATCGACCACCGATCCCCGATACGAACCTCCGCCGGGTGTCACCGATCAGGTGGCGAACACGACGGATGATATCGGTTTCGGTGGTGGGACGTCGTTCAACGAACAGTCGCTGGATATCGCGTTCACGGGTGTGGGGGGTGACCAGCGAGCCGAGGTCTATCTCCAGTACACCCAGATTCCTCGCGATTTCCTGGCCTATCGGACCATGCTCGTGTGGGCGGTTGGGCCGAACGGGCCGTGGGGTCAGGGTCAACCACTAGAGTTCTTGCTGAAGCTGGGCGAAAACTCCTCGAACTTCTACCAGTACAAGACTTCGATCAATGCCATCCCTGAAGGTGCCGGTTCATCGGAGATTCGCGAGGCCTGGGTGCCAGAGATCGAGATCGATTTCAACCGGTTCATCGCTCTGCGCACCAGGGCCGAGGAGATCATGCTCCTTGCGGGGGGGTTGCCGGCAGATACCTCTCTGGTGGTCTGGGATGTCGACGTTTTCGTGGACGGTGACAGCACCTACGCGCTCGTGATCGGACAACGTAACCAGGCGCCCAATTTAGCCTCTATCCGACAGATCTCGCTCGGCGCCTATAATTCGGGTACGACGCCGGTAACTGGAGAGCTGTGGGTCGACGACATTCGCTTGACCCGTGCTGTGGACAACACGGGTGTCGTAGGTCGGGTGAACCTCGATATGCGCGCGTCCGACGTCATGGGCTTCTACATGTCGTACTCGAATGAGAACCCATACTTCCGTCAGTTGGCGCAGGAGCCGACCTTTGTCTCCCAGAAGTCGTTCACCATGGGTGGCGACATGCGGCTCGGCGAGCTATTCCCCGAGTCGTGGGCCCTGAACATGCCCTTCAACGTCGCCTACTCTAACCTATCGTCGCAGCCGGTCTTGCTGCCCCGATCCGACATCTTCGTGGAAGAGCTGTCCGGACTGCGTACGCCTGAAAGCCGCAACCTCAGGTTGGACCTCAACCTCAGTACCCTGCCATCGGCGCGCACGCCGGCCGTGGGGTGGTTGGTCAACAATTCGGCCCTGCGTTTCTCGTACGATGATCGGAAGTACAGAACTTCGCGATCCGAGACGCAATCCCATCTCTTGAGCACCGGCTACAGTTTCAGATCCAACGTGGGGAATGTGTCGGTGCCGATCGTACCGGGAACGGATCTGAAACTTCGCTTGACGCCGACGAACCTTCAGTTCAGCACGGGTTACGTCAACGGTGAGTCGGACACCAAGCGATTCGCGGAGATCATCGAACTGCCGGTCGACCAGGACGCTCGACCGGTAAAAGCGTACGACCAGCAGCTGCAGACCAATACCAACATCACGTTCGAGCCGTTGCCGGCTCTCACCGGGCGTTGGCTGGCGACTGAGATCCGGGACCTGGTGCCCACCGACCTGCTCGTCAGCGGCGAAGCGGCGCAGGATGCCATCAACGCACAGCGCTCGACGGTCTTTGGAATCGATCTCGGTTGGCAGACCGGCCGACAGCTCAACATGAACTGGACCTATCGACCGAACCTCGCAACATGGCTCATACCGCAGGCTTCGCTCGATACGCGCTACGGGCTGAACCGCGGGCCCTCCTTTGTCACTCAGCTGGAGGGCGACACGGTTCTGACGAGTGACTTCAACAATTCACGAGTCGTGCGCCTGTCGGCGGGCTTCAATTTGCCCCAGATGCTGCACGAGGCGTTCGGGCAGGAGGGCACCGGGGATGTGAGCGGGATTCTCAGCCTGTTCGATTGGCTCGACATCTTTACGGCGACGTGGGCGGGCTCTCTGGGCTCACGCTATCAGCGTCAACCGGCAAAACCCGATGTTTCCTACCAACTCGCGCTGGGCGGTTTCGATTCGTTCCGAGTGCAGGATGGCGACACGGCGAGTCGAGTAACGGACACGGACAATCTCACTCTGAGTTCCGGAGTTCGCCTTCCCTTGGGGGCAAACCTCAATATTGACTACGCCACCGATGAGCAGAATACCTGGACGCCAATCGCGACGAGTTTGGGTACCGGGACCACCTGGCCCAGCGTGAACTTCAACTGGAACCGCATCCCTCTCCCCGCCTTCATCAATCAGTGGGTAAGCTCGTTCACTTTGCGAGCCGGTTACACCGAAAGGAAGACACAAAACGATGTTGTGGACGCGGACCAGACACGTACCAATCAGACCCGGACGATACCGCTCAGCTTGAACCTGGCCCTGAAGACCGAATGGAGTTTCGGATACACGCTGAACTCGGCAAAAAACGAGCGGCGCGATCCCACCGGTCTGACCATCGGTACGGGGCTGGTGCAATCGTTCGAAGTGCGAGGCCGTATCCGGCCGCTGAGCACGGAAGGCACGTTCCGCAGTCCCGTTCTGATTTCTCTACGCTTGTCACAAGACAACCAGGATCAGTGTCGGCAACTGGGCGCGATATTCTCGGAGAACGCGCCGCCGGAAGTCGAGGAGAGTCAACTCCCTGCGTGCGAGCCATATACCGATCGTACCATTCGAACCGTCGACTTGACCGTTTCGACCGATGTGCCCCCGTTTTCGATCGGTCTGCAGGGATCGTGGCGCGACACTCAAAGCGAGATCGGCCAGCGCGCTGGCTCATCGCAGCTGGAAATATCATTGTTTGGCCAGTTCCTATTCGAGACAGGAGAGATTCGTTGAGGCATACCCGAGAGAGCCGAGCGCTAATCGCGTTGGTAGCGGCATCGGTCGTGCTAGTTTCCGCCACCTGCGGCGGCGCGGATGGCGAACAGCGAACGAACCAGAGCGGCAATAATTCGAATCCGCTGCCGCGCTTCGACGGTGCTGCCGCATACGAGTTGGTGAAGCGACAGGTCGCATTCGGACCGAGGGTTCCTGGGACGCCCGGTCATGTGGCGATGGCTGATTGGCTACAGGAATACCTTGCGGAACGCGCCGACTCTTTGGTCATCCAGCGTTTCGAGCACGTAGCCGTCGACGGAGAGACGCTGTCGCTAATGAACCTCATGGCGCGATTTGGCCCCTCTGATTCTCGGCCGCTGTTACTGCTGGCCCACTGGGATACGCGGCCGTTCTCGGACAAGGCGGAGGATCCGGCCGATCGGGACACCCCGGTCCCCGGGGCTAACGATGGCGCCTCCGGCACGGCGGTTCTATTGCAGCTCGCTGAGATGTTCAGACAGCAGGCCCCACCCCGTGGCGTCGATCTACTGTTCGTCGACGGCGAAGACTACGGAGACTTCGCAGACGGTCGCGATGTCTTTCTTGGTTCTCGCCATTTTGCAGAGAATCTCCCGGAGGACTACTCGCCAGAGTATGGGGTCCTGCTCGACATGGTCGGAGATCGAGACTTGGCTCTTCCTGTGGAGGGCTATTCCAATTCGCGTGCTCCAGAGATTGTCGACCGCGTGTGGGGGCTGGCGCAACGCATGGGCTTCGGCGACGTATTCCGTCGTGAGGTCGGCTCGACGGTAACCGACGACCACCTTCCGCTGAACGACGCCGGGATTCCGACGATCGATATCATCGATTTCACCTACCCGTATTGGCACACCCCGGATGATACCCCGGACAAACTGTCGGCCTCTAGTCTCGGCGTGGTCGGATCCGTAATGACACGTTTGATCTACCGCGGTCGCTAGCTAGCTCGTACACCTACGCCGAGGATGGCGGGGGAAGACGATGACGGGCGATGACGTCGACGTCGTCGCCCCGTCCGCGCCCGCGTCCTCGCCCCGCGCCCGCGGACCAATACAGTCATAGCGTCCGACCAAGCTTCCTCAGCATGGCCATGCTCATGGCCGCGATTCTCTCCAACAACTCCTTTCCTTCGTCGACCTGGCTACCATTCAGGACTCCCTTAGCCGTTAGCACATCCAGCGTCGCCGAGCACTCGAGTGCTGATGCCAGCGCTATCTGAAGGAAGCGTGCGCGATCACCTTCCGTGAGCTTCCCGTTGCTCTCGGCGATGTTGAGCGGGATGCTCGTGGATGCGCGTTCCAGTTGTGATCGGGCTGAGAGGCCGGGTGGAAGAGAGTCTAACAGTTCGTGAGACCAGGCAGCGAACTCGAGAGCTCGCTGGTAGACGTCCAGGCGCTCGTGGGATAGTGGCATCGAGGTAACCTCCGGTCTTGTGTGTGTATGTTGAGTCGCGGGCGCGTGGCGAGGACGCGGGCGCGGACGCGACGTTGACGACTACGTGGGTATGTGGAGAACAGTCGTCATAGGATCGTCATCGGGACGGGTTGAGGATTTGTTGAGCGGATGAGGCGATTGTTTGCGCGTGTTGGATGGGGCTGGAGTGTGATGAGAACGGTCGGGGGACGGCGTGACGCTCACGGAGGGGGAAACCAAGGCGCTGCTGGCGAGTTCGCTCCTCGTGCTGTTGGCGGCGTTCGGTCGAGTCGTCATCCAGCCGCAATCGGCTGAAGTGCAGGGAGGTGGGTTGGCGGCGACGTCGGATGTCGATTCGGCGTTGACCGTCGCCGAGTCGGCCTTCGAGGAAGCCGAGCGGCGAAAACAGCCCTTGAAGTCGGGCGAGAAGATCGACCCGAACTTGGCAAGCGAGGTCGAATTGGACCGGCTGCCGGGTGTCGGGCCGGCGCTCGCCCGAGCGATCCGGCGTACGCGCGACAGCGAGGGGCGGTTTCGTTCGCTTCAGGACTTGGAACGCGTACCCGGTCTGGGGAGTAGTAGTGTGAGGCGCCTGGCGCCGCACGTATCTCTGCCGGAACCGGCAGCTCGGAGACAGTCTCTGGGTGGGGAGGTCGGCAGGTCAGGGCAGCCCGAATCCCGTGGCAAGTGGCAGGAACAGTTGGACTTGAACCGTGCGACGGCGGAGCAGTTGCAGGATCTGCCGGGCATAGGGCCAGCGCGGGCGGAAGCAATCGTACGCTGGCGCAGCGAGCGCGGTCGATTTCCGAACCTGGATGCCTTGCTGGAAGTACCGGGAATAGGGCGAGCGACCCTGGAGCGGCTGAAACCGCTCTTGGCCGTCACACCTTGACAGTAGCCGTAAGTTCTAGCAATTTTGGAACTTGCTGTACCACTCCCCCCCGCTGCCGTGTCCAACTGCGACACTTTTATTCCGATCGTAATGGCTACAACTCGTGCGAAATCAAGCGATCTAATCGGTGACCTGCTGGTCCGTGAGGGTCTGATCACGGAAGAGCAGCTGGGTCGTGCCCTAAGCGAGCAGCGGAGCAACGGTTCCCGTCTCGGCTATACGCTCGTCTCGATGGGCTTCGTCTCCGAGACCGATTTGACGCGGGTCCTGGCCCGAAAGTACCGGGTAAAGGCGGTCGATCTCTCGCGGATCGATACCGTGGACCAGCGCGTCGTGAATTTGGTGAAGCCGGAGATCGCTGTTCGACACCTGGTGCTTCCTCTGCGCAGGGTAGGTCGCACTCTAACGGTGGCCATGGCGAATCCGACCAACCTCGATGCCATCGACGAGCTTCGTTTCTCTACGGGTTACGATATCGAGCCTGTGGTCGCGGGCGAGTACTCGCTCAAGCAAGCGGTCGAGAAACATTACGAGACGGCTGAAGACGGGCTTCAGGATCTCCTCAAGGAGTTCGATGAGGAAGACATCGAGGTCGTTGACGGCTCGGACGCAGACGAAGATATCTCGGTTACGGCGCTGCAGGCGCAAGTCGAAGAGGCGCCGGTCGTCAAGTTGATCAACGGGGTCCTGACGAGTGCGGTCCAGAAGGGCGCGAGTGATATCCACATCGAGCCCTACGAAAAGGAGATCCGCATCCGTTTCCGTGTGGACGGTTCGCTACGCGAGATCATGCGTCCGCCGACGCGGATGAAAGCCGCATTGACCAGCCGTGTGAAAATCCTGGCCGACCTGAACATTGCCGAGCGTCGCGTACCGCAGGACGGAAGAATCAAGATGCGCATGGGCAAGCGCGTCATCGACTTTCGAGTTTCGACACTGCCCGGGCTGTTCGGCGAGAAGATCGTTCTGCGAATCCTCGACAAGTCGAACCTCCAGCTTGACCTGGAGAAGTTCGGCATGGAGCCAAGGGCCGAGGCGGATTTCCTGACCGCGATCCGCAACCCGTACGGAATGGTGCTGGTTACGGGGCCGACGGGTTCGGGTAAAACGACCACGCTGTACTCGGCGCTGATGAAAATCAACACTGAGGAAGTGAATATCATGACGGCGGAGGATCCGGTGGAGTACAACCTCCGTGGCGTCAATCAGACGCAGGTCCGACCCGAGATCGGGCTGACGTTTGCGGCTGCTCTGCGTGCGTTCTTGCGCCAGGACCCGAACATCATCCTGGTTGGTGAGATTCGAGATATGGAAACGGCCGGGATCGCGATCAAGGCCGCGCTAACCGGTCACTTGGTGATGTCGACTCTGCACACCAACGATGCGGCATCAACCATCACGCGAATGATCGACATCGGGGTGGAGCCGTTCAACGTCGCGTCGGCGGTGAACCTGGTGACGGCTCAGCGTTTGGTCCGGCGCATTTGCAGCAACTGCAAGGCCGAAGCCACGTACGATGACGACGAACTGGAAGCCGCGCTTATCCCGGAGGACAGGCTTACGGAGATGAAATTCTTCAAGGGCGAGGGTTGTGACCAGTGTGACGGGACGGGATACCGCGGTCGGCAGGGTTTGTACGAAGTGATGCCCATCGGCCCCAAGATTCGCCGGATGATCATGCACGTCGAAGGCGCGGACGTGATGAAGGCGCAAGCGATCGAAGACGGGATGCTGACTCTGCGGGACGATGGA
This sequence comes from Gemmatimonadota bacterium, assembly GCA_039589995.1. Classification (GTDB taxonomy): domain Bacteria; phylum Gemmatimonadota; class Gemmatimonadetes; order Palauibacterales; family KS3-K002; genus JBDHGH01. The sequence goes on from JBDHGH010000031.1 coordinate 24,657, forward strand.
CTAATCAAGGTGGAACGTGGGATTACCACGTTGGAAGAGGTGGTGAAGGAGACGGCGGCGTAGGTCTCGCGGCTTGCCCTTCCTCCCTTGGCTGTGAGACGAATAGCCTCATGATTCACCGTCCGCTCGATTTGTGAGTATCGAGCCTGATGGGGCAGTGAAACTCGGTGTGATCACTCTAACAGACAGCCTCGACTGAGGCGGATTTGGACACGAGTCTATGGCAACATTGAGCGTACGGGCGCTTCTCGAGGAGATGATCGAGCGGCAAGCCTCCGATCTGCACCTGACGGCAGGTGATCGGCCGAAGCTGCGGATCGATGGCGAGCTGGTGAACTCGCATGTAGACCACGTCCTCATGCCCAAGGATACCCTTCAGCTGACATACTCTATTCTCACCGAGAGTCAGAAGAAGAGATTTGAGCAAGAGGACGAGCTTGATTTCTCGTTCGGCATTCAGAACCTGGCTCGTTTCAGAGGCAATTCCTACCGGCAGCGCGGTTGTGTGGCACTGGCCATCCGTCTCATCCCGTTCAACATCATGAGCTTCGATGAACTGGGTTTACCGGCCATGCTGCGCAAGCTTTCAGAGCGGCCCCGCGGCCTGGTGCTGGTAACGGGTCCGACCGGGTCGGGTAAGTCGACTACGCTGGCGGCGATGGTCGATCATATCAACAAGACCCGCAAGGGTCACATCATCACGATTGAGGAGCCGATCGAGTTCATTCATCGGCACCAGAACTGCATGATCAACCAGCGCGAGGTGGGCACGGACACGCAGAGCTTCTCCAACGCGCTTAAGTATGCGCTGCGGCAGGACCCCGATGTCCTGCTGGTGGGTGAGATGCGGGATCTCGAGACCATCGGGATGACGTTGACCGCAGCCGAGACCGGTCATCTGTGTTTGGCCACGCTTCACACCAACTCGGCGGCTGAGAGCATCAACAGAATCATCGACGTATTCCCGTCGCACCAGCAGTCGCAGGTGCGCGCTCAGCTGTCCTTCGTGCTGGAGGGAGTAGTCACCCAGACGCTACTGCCGAAAGCGAAGGGGCGTGGGCGTTCGGCCGCCTGCGAGGTTCTGGTGGCGACTCCTGCGATCCGGTCCGTGATCCGGGACGCGAAGGTGCAGCAGATTTACGGACTGATGCAGGCGGGTAAGAAGCACGGAATGCAAACGCTCAACGATGCGCTCTATCAACTCGTGCTGGCGAACGAGATCAAGCTGGAGGAGGCACTCAAGCGTTCGGCCGACCCGAACGAACTCCTGCGTCTCGCCGGCGAACCTGTTCCGGCCTAGCCGAAGAACGACTCTGTGATTGGATGCGGGGACTGAAAGATGCCAATCTTCATCTATAGCGCAAAGACGGTAGCCGGGGATATCCAGACCGGGAATGTTGACCTGCCCAACCGCGAGGCCGTAATCGGCTATTTGCGGCGACAGCGGTTAATACCCGTAACTGTCAGGGAGAAACCGAAGGACGTCACGCTGCGCTTTGGCAAGCGTGTGAAGATGAAGGAGATCGTGCACTTCACGCGGCAGTTTGCCACGATGGTGAATTCGGGTCTTCCGCTGGTGCAGTGCCTGGACATCCTGGCGCAACAGTCAGAGAACAAGTTCTTGGCCAGCTCCGTCTCGGAAGTGCGGGCCGACGTCGAGTCGGGGGCTACCTTGGCCGACGCACTGAGAAACCACCCAAAGGTGTTCAACGACCTTTACGTGAACATGGTCGCGGCCGGTGAGGCGGGCGGTATCCTGGATACCGTGTTGCTGAGGCTCTCGGTGTTCCTGGAGAAGAACGAGGCTCTCGTCCGGAAGGTCAAAGGCGCGATGATCTACCCGGGCGTGATCATGAGTGTTGCCGTCGTAGCGATCATGGTCCTGCTCGTCTTCGTCATTCCGACGTTCGAGAGCATGTTTGCCAGCGTGGACCTGACGCTTCCCGCTCCCACGCGGCTGGTCATCTGGTTGTCTGACACGCTGCAGGCCTACTGGTGGCTGATGTTGGGTCTGCTGGTAGCGGGGGTCTGGAGTATTCGGATGTACTACAAGACGTCCGGGGGACGATTGGCGCTCGATAGTCTAATGCTGAGGGTGCCGATTCTCGGTGACCTGTTGCGGAAGACCGCCGTCGCCCGCTTCACCCGTACGCTCGGCACGCTGCTGTCGTCGGGTGTCTCGATTCTCGATGGTCTGGAGATCACGGCGCGTACGGCCGGCAACCGCGTGATCCACGACGCTGTGATGCGCAGCCGATCCTCGATCGCTGGTGGTGAGACCATTGCGGAACCCTTAAAGCAATCCGGGGTCTTCCCGCCGATGGTGACCCAGATGATCAACGTCGGTGAGCAGACCGGTACGATCGACGAGATGCTGGACAAGATCGCTGATTTCTACGACGACGAGGTCGACACGGCGGTCGAAGCGTTGCTGGCAGCCATGGAGCCGATGCTGATCGTCTTCCTGGGTGTCGTCGTGGGTGGCATGATCGTCGCCATGTATCTACCGATCTTCGACATGATCAACGTCGTGGGCGAGTAGAAACCGGCGACGTCGCTGTGGGGGGCATGGAGTTGCTCGCCTACGACTTCTACACCCACGTCTCGCGATTCAGGGAAGTAACACTTCTGGCAAACAGGCGTGGGAACAGGTATCTGGTGCCGTTCCTGATCAAGGCGGCCCTCTACGTCGTCTTTCGCGGTCACCGATTCTCCCATGTCCATATCGGAGACGGTCTGCTAGCTCCGCTTCTGACGCTGGCCGGTCTGTTCTCTCGATCGAGCCTCAGCATCACGATTCACGGGCTGGATATCACCTACGAGAACGCTCTGTACCAGATACTGATCCCGCGCTTGGTCGCGAAGGCGGACACGGTCATTTGCATCAGCCGGGCCGCCCGAGATGAGTGCGTGGCTCGAGGCATACCGGAAGCTCGTTGCGTCGTCATACCGTGCGGCATTCACGGCGAGTCCCTTCGACAGTCCCCTCTCTCGATGGAGGACCTGACGCGTGGCCGAGACTTTTCATGGAAGGGAAGGAAAGCCCTGTTCTCCGTGGGGCGATTGGTTCGCCGGAAGGGCTACGAGTGGTTCGTGCGCGAGGTGATGCCGAAACTGGATCCGGAGTACGTGTACCTCATCGCCGGGACCGGACCGGAGCGCAAAAATATCGAGACGGCTATCAGCGAGACGGAACAGACCGAGCGCGTGGCCCTACTGGGGCCGATAAGCGAGGACGAGAAGCTGGGATTCTACCGGTGGGCTCATCTGTTTCTCATGCCGAACGTTCGGGTGGCCGGCGACATGGAGGGTTTTGGAATCACTCTGATCGAGGCCGCCGTGCACGGCCTGCCCTCGGTGGCCTCGAGTATCGAAGGGATCCGAGACGCTGTTCTGGACGGCGAGACCGGTTACCTGTTAGAGGAGGGCGATGCGGGAGCCTTTGCCGAATGCATTCGCTCGTGCCAGTTGCGGAGGGAGCAGATCACCGAGAGGGCCCTCGAGGCGTTCTCGTGGGAGCAGATCGTGCTCAGGTACCTGGAGGTGTTCGACTGAGAGAATCGGCGTCTTTCGGCGGCCGCAAAGGATACCCGTAGGCTTTCAACAACGGCAACGTTAGCACCGTGACCGCCAGCGCGTCGCGTCGACTCAACCCGCCTTTCCATTCATCATCACTACTGACTTCAACGGCTCCGGTCCGGAACCGTGACGGGTTGCCCATCACGGTATGGCTGACATTGAGCAGCAGGGTTCGGTCGTCCTGGAAGGGAAGCTTGCCGGGGCTCTCGCCTACCAGGTCCACGATGCTCTCGAACGTGACGCGTGGCCGGTCAACGAAATCTTCGTAACGAATCAGTTTGGCGCCATCGCGCAGGCGCCGGCGTGCGATCCCAGCAACGATGTTGCGGGCTACCCAGCTGGCTGAGCTGCTCGTGGGTCCGAAAGTGGGCATGGGCTCGTCGTAGGCCGGGTAGAACTTCTTCCGTTGCCACGAGAATGCTACGGCACGTGGGTCGCGGGTCAGGTGGACCGCGAAGGGTTGGATGCCCGGCACCAGACCCAAGGGCCCGGGGTTAGCCGGCCACTTGGTAGAATCGACGATGACCCGAGCGTTCGTTGCACGGGAGATCGAACGATAAAGGGCTCGGGCCGAGCGAGTCAGAGCATCGAGTTCGGGCCAGTCGGCTAACCTGTCGGGTTTCTGACGCAACAACCGACCGACCCTTTGCCAGCGTAGGACGGCCCTCTCCCACTCGAGTACATCCGACAACGACGTGCTCGATCCGAACTCCGATGCCAGCTCTTGGCGTGTCAATTCGAGAGCCTTCGACCAAACCGGGCACTCGCGCATACCGTGTCCGCAGCCGCACTCGTAGGTATCGAGGGGCCGCCAGCGCCAACGGCGCCAAACCTCGCCGGCGGAGAAGAACCCGTCGAGCTGTCCCAGTGCGTTGTCCAGCACGGTACTGCCGCTTCGGCCTTTGCCGATGATGAACAGTACTTTCGGATCGGTCATGCTCCACCTCGAGCCGGACTATCATCGTCACGCTTTGCCACAAGGATCACTACCAGCGTGACAAGCGCGAGAACGATCAGGCCGATCAACCGATCGACGGCGGCGCCCAATACACCCGCGGCAACGGACAGCCCGACCAACGGACTGAGCGCTCCGGCGATTAGCTCCCTCAGGCCCAAGCCGCCGGGAAAGATACCGGCGGCATTTGCCAGCGCGGCCGCGACGGTCAGGGCGAGCGCTTGTGTCGCCGAGGCTTCTACGCCGATCCCGTGTAACGCGGTGTAGACTCGGACCCCGGACAGCAGCACGAACACGGTCTCGACCGCGACGATTCGAAGGCACGAGCTGGCCACTGAGCCACTGGCTAGTCGAACGAGGGTGATCATGACGGCAAGGGTACCTACGCCTGCCAGTACGAAGCCCAACCCAACGAGCGGGTTACCCGAGAGAGCCAGCAGCAGTCCCGCTAGCGTCAGGGAAATTCCAAGCCATCCGGCTCCGATCGCTCCGGTGGACTTGAAAGCCTCACCGTAGCGCGATCCTTTCATCTTCAGCGCTTGGGTCCTGACCAGTACCGCCCCAGGGATCGGAAGCAGGTTGGCGGCCGAGGATAGGATCCCGACCCTAAACGCCTCGCCCAGGCCGATCGGGTGTCCCAGCACTCTGCCGGCCACCTGATACTCCAGTCCATTTACCATCAGGACCACGGCGGTGACGGCTGCTGTAATTAACAGCCAGCGCCAGTCGAGTATTACATTCGGCAGATTGCGGTAGGACAAGATCAGTGCAGCAAGGAAGATGAGCACGGCAACGACGAGAAGCGTACGCTGGCTTCCGCGCCGGCCTCGCAACCTGGCAAGTCTGCGCGAGAGGCGCTCGGTTCGTTCCAAAACCCGGTGTTCCGTCACAGATCCCACGCGTCAGTCACGGGTGCGGTACCGCCGTTGGATACGCCCGAAAAACACTACGCTCATTCAGTCGACAGGTTCTTCCGACTTCGTCGATCGCTCCATCCTCTTGAGTCGCCAGTCGAGACCTTCGAGGAGCTTTCGGTTGACCGAGATGAGGTCCGTCACCAGGCCGACAATAGCGAGGAAGAAACCCATCCCCATCAGGAGAGCCGAAAGGATCAAAGACTGAACGTGACCCACGCCGCCCTCGGTCACGAAGAAGTACATGAAGCGAGCGCTGATGAGAAGGCCGGCCAAGAACAGGATGGATCCGGGTACTGCGAAGAATCGGAACGGTTTGTACGTCATGAAGATCCTCATCATAGTGAGGATCTGTCGATTGACGTAACCCGCCACGCTCTTGACCAGCCGGGATGGGCGCAATGTCTCCTTGGTTCTTATCGGCACGGACGTTATGGCCATGCCTTTCTGCCCAGCCTGGATGATCGTCTCGATGGTGTAAGTATACTCGTTGAAGACGTGCAGTCTCATCGCAGCTTCGCGGCTCACCGCACGGAAGCCGCTGGGAGCGTCGGGGATGTCGGTCTTGCTGATACGGCGCGTGGCCCAGCTTCCCAGGCGCTGCATCAGCCTCTTGAACAGTGAGAAGTGTTTTGTCGCGGATATGGGACGGGCGCCTACGACGATTTCCGCCTCATCTGCGAGAATCGGTGCAATCAGTTTCGGGATATCCTCCGCGTAGTACTGATTGTCGGCGTCCGTGTTGACTATGACGTCGGCCCCCGCCCTGACGGATGCGTCCAGTCCGGCGATGAAGGCGCTGGACAGACCCCGATGGCGCTGAAATCGCACTACGTGGTCGACACCGTGTTCGCGAGCGACCTCCGCCGTACGATCCTTGCTGCCATCGTCGATCACCAGCCACTCCACAAGCTCGATTCCAGACAGCTGCCGCGGTAACTCGGCGAGCGTCGCCGGCAGCGCTTCTTCCTCGTTGTAGCAGGGGATCTGGATAATCAGTTTCTTCATCTTCCCTTCCGCTTCCCTTCCGCACATGGCTGCGCCGCACCCGCATTCGGTTCGGTGCCGATCGGACCGAGGACGTGATGACAGGAGGAGCGGGGCTGTCCTAAGATGCAGGTCCCGGGTGACGGACTCAATGGGTAGAACGTCGGCCAATGCTCCAGCCATCTTTGTGCCCCGCCTTACATGCCGAACGGACCTCGAGAGCGCTGGCGGCTCTTGCATTTTGCAATAGTCGGAGCTATAGTTGGGCCGGGATCCCCCTCCCGCATAGAGAATTTGTGGTATTACTCGTTTTGTCCTCCGGCGACCTCTCCCAGACGAAGGCGATTCATATCCGCGTGAGAGTGGCGGCTGATCATCGGCGTGGCGGTTCGCGGCCGCAATCGGGTGGACGGGATCATTGATTCAAGCACGGGGCGATAGGGTGGTGTCAGCAACGCGAAAAAGGGCTTCGGCGAGCGGGCCGGGCCGCCAGTGGGGGCCGGCCGGGCGGAGCGATTCGAGGCGCCGAAACATCCTACGCTGGGTCTACCTGGCCAGGATCGGATTGGCTGGCGGTTTGTTCGTCGGAGCCGTCCTGGCTTGGTCCGAGGCTTCGCCCAGCCAGACGCTCGCCACCTCATTGGCGTCGGTCTTAACCCTCACCCTGACACCCGTCTCCTATTGGATCACCCATGTCAGCAAGAAGCGGGTCGGCAACAATTTTGTCTACGCGCAAGCGATCTTCGATGTTCTCCTTCTGTCTTTGGTCGTACACCTCACGGGCGGGCGTGAAAGTGTTGTCGCGCCGTTCTATATCCTGCTCATCAGTGCCTATGCTCTGATGCTCCAACTCGGCGGCGGACTGCTCGTCGCCGCTATGGCGTGCATGGCGTACATCGCCGACGTCTTTTGGGGCCACGGCACGGCAATCGACACCGTTCTGACCCTTCAGCTGACGATCTTCGCGGTGGTGGCCCTCGTCGTCGGGCTGATCACCACGAAGCTGACGCAGACCGGCGTCGAGCTCACGACGGTAGAGCACGCCCTTGAGCAGCTTCGGTTGGATACGGGTGACATCCTCAGCAACATTCCGACGGCGGTTCTCACGGTGGATGGGAACGGCCGCCTAGCCTATGTGAACCCGGCGGCGGAAAAGCTACTGGCGATCAAGGCGAACGAATGGCTGGAGCAGCCGGTCATGGATGAGCTGGGACGTCGTTCGGGCGATCTGCAAAAAGCGTTGGAGCGTACGCGAAGCTATCGCATTCCCGTGGGAAGCCTCGAGATCGAGCTGAGTCGCAATGGAGAGAACGTCCCGGTCGGCGTAAGCACCGCCGTGCTGGACCGTCTCGAGGGCCCGCCGTCGGTCACCGCCATCATGCGGGACATATCGGACGTGAAGCGAGTGGAGCGCTTGCGGCAGCGGACGGAGCGACTTGAGGCTGTCGCCGAGCTGTCGGCATCGTTGGCTCATGAAATAAAGAATCCGTTAGCGTCGATCAGCAGCTCGGTACAACAGCTCGAGTTGAAGGAAAATGCCGACGATGATGACAAGCTTCTTTCGGCGCTAATTCTCAAGGAATCCGATCGACTGTCTCGACTGCTCAGCGACTTCATCGATTTCGCCCGGGTTCGGGTGGAGCGGACGAGTGAAGTGGATTTGCGCGATGTTGTCAGTCACGCGATCGATGTTGTTCAACAGCATCCGGTCTATCGGCCTGAGATCGAGATCGAGACCAAGTTCGACACGGGCCCCGTTATGCTGACCGGGGACGAGGACTTGTTGTACCGAGTCGCGGCCAATCTGATTCTGAACGCAGTGCAGGCGGCGATACCGGGACGGAAGACCACGGTGAAGGTCTTGGTGTCGAACGAGAGTCAAGAGTGTCTGCCGGTCAAGGTCGACATCAAGAGCCCCGTGCTGTTGCGTGTGACCGACACCGGGCCCGGTATTCAGGACGAAGACCTCAATCGGATCTTCGATCCCTTCTTCAGCAGGCGTCGTGGTGGCTCGGGCTTGGGCTTGGCGATCGTGCACAGGGCGGTCCAGGAGCACAACGGCACAGTCACGGTGACGTCAGATACGCAGGTAGGTACGGATTTCGTCGTCTGCCTGCCGGGGGTCAACAACTCGTAACTTGTGTCCCAGCGGAGGACATCCTTGAAGAAGACAAAGCCGCGAGTGCTTGTAGTAGATGACGAAGAGAGTCTCGTCGAGACCTTGACGGTCCTGCTAAAGCGAGAGGGGTTCGGTGTCATATCGGCTCTTTCCGGACACGAGGCGATCGACAAACTGGACGACAAGCCGGACGTCGTGTTGACCGACATCAGAATGCCGAAGGTGAGCGGCATCGACGTGCTTGCGGAGGCGCGCGAGCGACATCCCGATGTTCCCGTGGTATTGATGACGGCGCAGGCGTCGCTGCGGTCGGCGATAGATGCGGTTAACGCCGGGGCGTTCTACTACGTGCAGAAGCCTTTCACGAATGACGAACTTCTGGCGATTCTCCACAAGGCGGCGGATTTCGGAAGCCTGAAGTCAGAAAACCGGAATTTGCGTCACGAGATCCGCAAGCGCGACGGTTCCACGGGATGGAAACCGATTGGCCAGTGTCGCAATTTCTTAGAGGCACTGAGTGTTGCAGAGACGGTGGCTCCGACGGAATCGACGGTACTGGTCCACGGCGAAAGTGGCACCGGGAAGGAAGTGCTGGCCCGTTACATCCATGGCCTATCCGAGCGAGCGGGCCACTCGTTTCTAAGCATCAATTGCGGCGCGCTTCCCGAAAGCCTTCTCGAGTCCGAGCTGTTCGGACACGTGCGGGGGAGCTTCACGGGGGCCGTGAAGGACAAGCAGGGTCTCTTCGTCGCGGCTAACGGGGGAACGCTGTTTCTGGACGAAGTCGGTGAAATGGTCCCTGCGACCCAAGTACGCCTTCTTCACGTTCTACAAAACAACGAGGTCATACCTGTCGGTGCCACCGAACCGGTACAAGTGGACGTCCGGATCATCGCCGCCACGAATGCTGACCTGGAAGAGAAGATTCGTCACGGAGCCTTCCGCAGCGACCTCTTCTATCGGTTGAACGTGATTGCCATTCCGTTGCCGCCGTTGCGCGACCGCCGGGACGACATTCCACTGTTGGCGCAGAATTTTCTGACGAACTTTTCCGGGCAACGGGTTGGCGGGCCCAAGACTCTGGCTGATGAGGCGCTTCAGGTTCTGATGGAGTATGACTGGCCGGGGAATGTCCGCGAGTTGGAGAACGCGCTCGAGCGAGCCGTCGCGATGGTCCCGAGCGATGAGATCGACCGCGACGCACTTCCTCGACGAGTGATCGAACGTCAGCCTACACCTCTTGTGAGCGGCGAAACGCCAGTAAACCCACCTCTGGAGATCATAGAGCGGGCCTACATCGAGTGGGTGCTCAGAGCGGAAGGCGGCAACAAGACCCGCGCTGCCGAGGTCCTCGGAATCGACCCCTCTACCCTATACCGCAAACTCGCGCGTTTCGATAGCAACAGCAACGACTGAACCCGGGTGCGGGTAGAACGAAGTTCCTGGTGTGGGGATGTGATGGGTGGCGGCGCTGTCTACTCGAGCCTTGGTTCGGAGTTCAAGCGAAGCAGCGTGAACCCCTGACCGCGGTGGATCACTGTCAGGCATCTTCTTGCGAACTGTGGAAGCGAATCGAGCCTGAGCAGCCGAGGGTCCATTCCGCGACGAACGTAGTAGCGAACGGCGAGGTCGTTCACCAACACGTGTGTAATGCCTGTCGTCTCGAGGCAATTCTCGCTGCTACTCATCATCGGGGCGAGGAGCGTCCAGTTGGAGATGTTGTTGTCCTGGATCACTTCGGGTTCGAAATAGAACCCTCGAGCCTCGTAGAGGAGCAGAAGCTTGCCGTCGGGCGGTACTAGATTGTTGGCCGCTTGCAGTACCTGGAAGTGGAGGTTGTACCCCGTTTCGAGATACCGCTGCAGAGATGTGGCGCCGGTCAATGAACCGAGCACATCGCTCTTGAATAACCAGGTGTGCATTGCCCTGGCCGATGGAGACAGAGAAAGCATGGCCACCGAGGCGAGCAGCAAGGTAGCCGCACTCGCGGAGAGGAATCGCGTCGAAAGCCTAACCGCGATGTAGGCGGCCGCGATGGTCAGCGGTGCGAAGGCCGGGATGAGGTAGCGAAGGTTCGTGGCCGGAAACGGGACGAGAATTATGAAAAGGTAGGCGACGGCTGTGAGCACGAGCCAGACGAACACCTTGTTCCTGAAGAAAAGTACCGAGAGGGGGAGCAACAGGTACAACCAGTTCATGTGATAGAACGCACCTTCCTGCTCCACCGTCAGGCGGCCAGGTGCGACAAATAAGTCGAGAAGATTGAAAGGCATCCTCGCACCGGACACCGCTCTCAATTCGGACAATTCGACGCCGGCAGGGATAGCTCGGCTGCCGTACAAAGAGGCAAGCCATGGGGGCAGGATTCGATCGCCAAAGAACGGATACAGGGGCGCACCGAGGAGCAGGAAGTTCTTGACCAACCAGGGCATGGCCGCGACGGCGAATAGTGCACCGAAAAGGACGAGCGGCTTGGGCAAATCCCTTGGGTTGTCGACGGACTTGTACGCGACAAACAGCGCCAGCGGACCCAACGCCAGGGTGTACGCGAGGGTACTGTACTTCACGCCGACGGCCGAGCCCAAAAGAAACGCTGCGAGAAAGAAATACGATCTGCGGGCGGGATCTGACAGAACGATCAACAGTGCGTATAGGGCCAGAAACAGGAATAACGCGAGCGTGACATCGATGCGCGGTGTGATGGCGACCATCAATATGCCGGTGGTCGCCCAAAGGGTGACCAGGGCGATTCTAGCCGTGGTGCCGCCGAAAAAACGATCGGCGAGAGAGAAGACTGCGATTCCGAGCAACAGGGCGAAGAGAGCGCTCAAGACGGCCGGTCCCGTGGAACTGCCCAGTGCGAGTAGCGGGATGTAGAGCATGTGCGCGAGCCCGACGTAGGCCGTGTGCAGGTTGTCGTTAGCAAGATAGACACGACCCTCCTGCAGAAAGTGACGCGGCACCTGCAGGTGGTACATCAGGCTGTCCCAGTCCGATGGGGGTGCGACGGCCTGAACGATCAGAACCGCTGCGACGAGCGCGAAGAGGGCGATAACGATCAGCGACAGGGCACGGTCGCCATCGCTGCGGCCCAACTGCCCGAGACCGCGTCTCGCCAGGGCCGGGAGTTCGATGATCTCCCTGCGGGCAAACAAGCTCCAGACGAGAAGAACAGCGAGGATTATCGGTAGCCAAAGGAACGAGGCGAGCCCGCAAATCAGAATAGAGAGGGAGATAAACGTCGCGCCCACAACGGTAGAAAATGTGATTTCATCGAGTGGTCGCTCGAGCGCGCATTTTGCCAGTGACATTATCCGTTGGCCGACGGCGGCACAGATGCCGAGGAGAGCAATTGCGAGCACCGTGCTGTACACGTGGTCGAGTACAAGCAGTGGGCCGGCGTAAGACGATGGCTGACGGGCAACGAAGAAGTAAGCCAGTACGCACCCTATGATCGATAGACCGATGAGCAAAAGATGCGAATAGTACTTACCGTCACCGTGAGGCTGAACGGAGTCCGTCGGCAGCTCTTCGTGAGACACGTAGTTGCAGACCTTAATTTCAGCCGAGAGGCTCGATGATTCGAATGGGCGGAGAGGGATGGTTGAACCAAGATAGGGCGTTCCAACCCTCTGGCAATCCCCGGACGAGTGCCTACCAGTCGATGACCCGATGAGTTCAGACAAGAGTGACCGGGCCGTCACACTCGTACTCTTCCTGCTGATCGCCGTCGTCGCGGTGGTGGCGTTTCTGCCCTGGGCCAGTTGGTTCGGCGCCGCTCAGCAGGACGAGTCTTCGGCTTACATCCGAACCGTCGGAACGTGGGTGGTGTGGCTGGTGTTGAGTGTGCCGCTGGCCGCGGTGCTTTCACGCCTCTGGGGTGAGCGCTTCGACGCGTTCTTCACCAAGTTCCATCAGTGGATCGCCGGTCTGCCGGGTTCAAGCTATGCGATCGCGTGCGCCCTTGGGCTCCTGATGCTGGCCCTGGTGTTCTCCTGGGTCCTCTTTCGACACAACCCGCATCTGGTAGACACGATCGCTCAGCTATTCCAGGCTAATATCTTCGCTGGCGGTGGCCTGACGGCCCCGGCGCCCAACGAGATGGAGTTCTTCGCGGCCAGCCAGATAGTCGAACACGAGGGCAATTGGTTCTCGCAGTATCCACCGGGTCATTCAGCGTTCCTGGCGGTCGGGACTCTTGTCGGGGCTCCATGGTTGATCAACCCGCTTTTCGCAGCGGGCACGGTTCTTCTGGCGTATGGTGTCGCGCGTCGATCGCTAGGTGATGTGGAAGCCAGGATTTCGATCTTGCTGTTTCTCCTGTCCCCGTTCGTACTTTTCATGAGCGCCAGCTACATGAACCACGTGACAACGGGGTTCTTCCTGGCGCTGGCCCTCTATGCAGCGTTGCGAGCTATCGATGGTGGTCCGGGGCGCGTTGCGATCTGGTCTGCAGTGGTTGGGTTGGCTCTGGCGGCAGCGGCCACGATTCGCCCACTCGAGTCGGCTGCCTGGGCGATGGTTCTCGGGCTTTGGATACTGTGGCGGAGCGGATGGAAACCCGCTTTCCTGGCCGCGGCGACGTGCGGTGTCGGTCTGACTCCACTGTTTGCGTACAACGCGCTCACTTCAGGCCATCCACTTCGTTTCGGCTACACGCTTCTTTGGGGCTCGGGTCACGGCCTCGGGTTTCACACCGACCCGTGGGGAGAGCCCTTCACGCCCGTCATCTCGTTCGCGAACACGGCTCTCGATTTTCAGCGCCTAAACGTCTTCATGTTCGAGTGGCCGTTCCCGGCGCTCGTCTTCACTCTGGTTGCCCTGTGGGTCGGCGGAAACGACCCGCGGATCAGAAAGAACGTCTTCCTTTTGGCAGGGCTGCTCCTGGCAGCACCGGTGGCCTACTTCTTCTACTGGCACCGTGACAACTATCTGGGGCCACGCTTTCTGTACGCCTCGATTCTTCCAGCGATTCTGTTGACCGTTGTTGGCATCGTTGCACTCGACGCGAGGCTGGGCCGCTGGCGATCGATCTTCCGTTTGGTGCTGCTTGCAGGCGTCTTCTACGGGCTTGCCGTGCGGGTGCCGGAAAGTGCAGGTGTCATATCGGGTATGGAACCTGAGATGAAGCTCCATCCCGAAGTGGAGAGTGATCGCGCCGGGCTCGAAGAGGCCCTCGTGTTTGTGAAGACGAGTTGGGGCAACCGATTGGTGGGTCGCCTGTGGGGATGGGACGTTCCGGCCTCGGAAGCCGAACAAACCTTCAGGGTCGTTGACGGGTGTCGATTACAGGGTGCGTTGGACCGTGCAGACTCGCTGGCTTACTCGGGTCGCGACTCGATCGAGTTGCGCGCTCAGCTGAGGGACCGACTGGCGCAGTGGCGCGGTCAAAACCTTCCCGTCGTGAAAGGCCTATTGCCGGATCCAAGCGTTCGCGTCGACACCACGGAAGCACTCACGCGGCGGTGCTACCAGGAAGTTCAAGAAGATCGGTCCGGCTTCACGCTGTACGGAACACTCATCTGGCGCAACGATCCATGGTTGGATCGAGGCGTGATCTACGCCCGCTCGCTCGGTAATGCGAAGAACAGGAAGCTCATGGAGAAGTATCCGGGCTACGAGTATTACCTGTACATGCCGCTGTCCCCAGAACGTGATGCGCCAACTGTTCTCCTTCGACTGGACACGGAGCCGCAGCCGTTGGACCGAACGGGAGATCCCAACGATGAGGGTTGATCGGTCGGGTTGGCTGTGGCGTTTCGCCGCCGCCGCGGCTGTGGGCGTTGTCGTCGCCGGCGTAGGCGTGTGGGCGCAGAATTCTGCGCTGGTTGGCATCAACTATGACGACGGAATCTATGCTTTGCTGGCGAAGGCTCTGGCCGGCGGCGATGGGTATCGCCTCACCTTCCTGCCGGTGGAGTTGCCGGGCATCATGTATCCACCGGTCTATCCTCTGAGTCTGGCACCGTTCTGGACTTTGGCGGGATCACAGGAGTCTGCCCTCGCCGGCATGAAGGTGGCGAACGGCCTGTATATCGGTCTTGCTGCAGGCGTGTTCACATTTCTCTTGGTGGATCTTCGCGTGCTGCCCGTTCCTCTCGCGGTTGCCGTGGCGCTATTGAGCTTCGTGTCCGGGACGATGATGCTGGTGACCGCTGGCGTGCTTTCGGAGCCGCTCTATATGGTGCTGCTGTTTGCGGCGATTTGGGTGACGGACGGAGGTGAGGACGAACCAGGGGTTTCACGTCTAGCGGCGGCCGGCATACTCTGCGCTCTGGTCGTGCTGACGCGAACGGTCGGTGTCGCCGTCGTGGCCGCGATGGCGATCGGGCTGTGGCGGCGTTATGGGTGGAAGACTGCTGGAAAGGCACTGGCCGTGACGGTGCTGTTCTTGACGCCCTGGCTTGCCTTCACCGTCGCGAACTCGGGCCAGGTTCCGACGGCACTGGTGCCGCGCTACGGCTCCTATCTCCAACTGTACCTGTCGAACATTGGGGGATCGCCCGGCTTCGCTTTCGAAATATTCTCCGCGAACGTCGGTGCTATCCTCCAAACGCTGGGTGCGAAACTAATCCCGCAGTTTGGACCGATTCTGGAGTCCGTAACGGGAGCGGTTCTGGTCGGCTTGGCAATGCTGGGCTCGGTGAGGATCGTGAAGAATGCGCCGACCGCAGCGATCTATCCTTGGATCTATCTCGCCCTCATCTCGGTTTGGTCGTTCCCACCGTTTCGATTCCTGTTCATCCTCTTTCCGCTTCTGCTTGCGCTGGCGGTGGTCAGTCTGCCCATGGTCGCGGCTCGGATAGGCGCCGGCTTGGGGAAGATGTCGAGTGGTCGGATTCCGCAATCGTGGCCCAGGTACGGTGTAATCGGATTGGCCGTGGTCGTGCTCGCCGGTCTTGGGTTTCGAGACACCCGGGCCGTGGCTCGACGCGTGTGGGACGGTGCCGAGCTGGACAAATCGGCGGCGGGCGCTGAGGTGATCGACTGGGTGTCGAAGAACACAGGTCCCCACGCGGTTGTCGCCTACGAGTTCGATCCGCTGATCGCCCTTCACACGGGCCGGAAGGTCGTGCCGAACAACTACGAGCCCGTGCACATCTGGTATCGGACGGCTTCGCCGCCGGTGGAACCGCTGGCTCGGATGTTCAGCGAGATGGGCGTGGGATACGTGGCCGTCCGTCTCAATGTGCCCCTGGCAGCTGCGCCCATCGACGCGCTCGTCGAGCGGTACCCGGATGTCCTGAACCTGAGCTTCGTGACCCAACGAGGCGCGGCCATATTCGAGACGGACCTGGAGGTGCTGAGATCGCAGCTGGACGCGCCTGACGGTGTCGACTCAGTGGGCGCAGCCTCGGAAGGGGAGGCAGGCAACTGAACGGTCGGAACTGGGGCGTTTCTGCTTCGCTGTCGAAGAAGAACGAATTGCTGCTGGCTGGCGCCGCGGCCGTGTTGGCTCTTCTCGTTTACGTCAACTCTCTCTTCAACGGATTTGCCTACGATGACGTGTGGATCGTAGAGGGCCGCGCCGTCGTGCACGGGTTTGGTCAACTGCAACAGCTTCTGACCTCGGACTACTGGCCCGCCAGGTTTGGGAGCGGCCTGTACCGACCCCTGACTTTGTTCAGCTACGCCGTCGATTGGAGCCTTTGGGGCGGTGATCCGTTCGGGTTCCACCTCACCAACATTGTGCTTCATGCCTCGGTCGCTGCTCTGCTGACGCTATTGCTTCTCCGCCTCTTCCCTTGGTGGGCCGCGTTCGCGGGAGGGGCGGTGTTTGCGGTCCATTCCGTTCACACAGAGGCTGTGGCCAACGTCGTGGGGCGCGGCGAATTGCTCGCCGCTCTCTTCGTGATCACGGCGTGCCTGATCTACGTAAGGGGGACGCACAACGGAAGGGTGACGATCAGGACTGCCATGGCCGTCGGCTTCTGCTACGTTCTTGCACTTTTGTCCAAAGAGGTCGGCGCCGTTCTGCCGGCACTTCTGCTGTTGCTCGACTTGCCGCGGTCAAGAGCTCGCACCGCCTGGGCGTACTACGTGCGCTCGAGGCTACCGCTGATCGCCTCGCTGGCCGCTATCCTGGTCGTCTACTTTGGTGTTCGATGGGCTGTGTTGGGAGCGCCCATCCACGTCGTGGTGGACCGCGCATTCGTTCCCGATTCGAGCTTTCTTACACGTTTCTTCACGATGGCGCGCGTCTGGCCCCGGTACTACGAATTGCTCCTGTTCCCCGTGGAGCTTTCTGCCGACTACTCGCCGGCCGTGATATTGCCCGCGAGTAGCCTGACGATGCTCGGTCTGGTCGGGATACTCCTGATGGGTCTCACCGCTCTTCTTGCGACCGTCACTTTTCGGCGGATGCCCGAATTGACAACAGCCGTTATGTGGGCGGCGGTGACCCTGCTCCCGGTTTCGAACATGATTGTTGTGGCTGAGATCGTGTTGGCCGAGCGGACGTTCTACTTACCGACGGTCGCCGTATCGATTGTGGTAGCCACCCTGTTGGCGCGAATCCGTGCGCCTGCGCGGAAGTGGCTCGCCGTCGCTGTTGGGGTTTGGATCGTTGTCTTCTCCGTAGCTACGGCCCGACGCAATCCAGTCTGGGATAGTACCGAAACGGTGTTTGCCGATCTACAAGAGAATCACCCCGAGTCTTCGAGATTACTGTGGTGGCTGGGCGATCGGCGTTTGCGTATTGGGGATTGGGAAGGCGCACGGGAGTGGTATCGTAGATCGCTGCAAGTCTGGCCCTACTATCCGCAGTACCTCGCTGAATTCGCGGTGAACCTGAACCGTCGCGGTGAGTATGCCGAGGCCGAGGCCATGACCCAGCGTGCCCTCGACCTGGCCCCGGACTATCCCGATTACTACAGTCTTCTCGCGCTGATTCGATTCCGGCGTGGTGATTTCGCTGGCGTGCTGGAGGTCACCACCTCAGCGAAAGAGGCGGTAGGAGAGAGCCACGTGCTGTACGCACTCGAGGCGGATGCGTATGCACGGCTCGGTGACCCGGAGAGGGCGGTTCTGGCACAGAGAGAATCACTGCGCCTCAGGGGCGAGGGTGCGACCTGGCGCGAGTGGTACAGGCTGGCAGCTTTGGCGGTGGCGGCCGGGGACACGGCGGCGGCGTTAGCCGCGTTGGACTCGCTGAGTCGGCTGCCGGAAGCAAATCTTGCTGTCGCCGACTCGCTGAGCGAAGCTCTGGGCGGCTATGAGGTTGTCAGATAAGGGGTTACGGTCGCGGCCATCGCCGAAGGCGTCGGAAGTGGTTGTGGGATCGCGGGATGCGAACTCCCTTGCAGAATGCGGGAAGAAGCGGGCCGGAATCGTGGGAAACGATTCGTCGCTTGCCGATGTAACTGTTGTTATTTAAGGACTTACTGCTAGGCGCGGCAAATTGGCCCCAAGCTTGCCAATTGCATACGCCGGAAGGTTATCTGTACTGCAGCCCTGAGCAGAGGCAAAGAGGAGGAAGGAATGGACAGGAAAGGTTTCACGTTGATTGAGCTTCTGATCGTCGTCGTGATCATCGGCATTTTGGCCGCGATCGCGATCCCGAAGTTCGCCAACACCAAGGAAAAGGCGTACGTGTCGGCCATGAAGTCGGACCTGCGTAACCTCGCTGCGGCTGAGGAAGCGTATTTTGCCGACAACCTCACGTACACGGCAACGATCACGAACCTCGACTTCAACGACTCGCAGGGCGTGACGGTGAGTGTTGACGCTGCCAGCGGTACCGGTTGGACGGCAAGCTCGACGCACACTGGCACACTCACCGACTGTGAGCTGTACTACGGCACCGGTCAGAGTCCGTCGACGGCACAGAACGAAGGCGTTGTCGAGTGCACTTGATGCACACTCTCTGACCTAACGGTCGAGAATCGAAAGGGTAGCGCGGAGGGTAACCTCCGCGCTATTCTTTTGGGGGCACCCCCGCCGAGGCCGACGACTCCAGCAAACAGGATCCCCACCCGATAGGCATAGTCACCCGCACCGGGAGAACGGTGAAACCCGTAGCGTCCATACGTCGCGAATTGATCGTCGCGCTGGCCTTGCTGCTAGTCGCGGCGTTGAGCCTAGCAGGAGTGGCTGTCCTGTTGCTACTGCCAAAGTTCATCGATTCGCTCACCAGCATCATTGTGTTTGTTGCCGTACTCCTGGCCGTTGACATCGTGCTGTTCGTCCTGATCGGTGATTACTTGCTGAGGCAGACGATCGTCAAGCCGATGAAGGTGATCGTGGACGGAGCCGAGGCCATCGCTCGCGACGACTACACGCGACCGATTCGAGTCGCGGGTGCTCAGGAATTCGAGCGCTTGGCCGCGAGTGTGAACGAGACCGCCGAGAAGTTGATTCAAAACGAAAAGCGGCTCAGCGATAACATCCGCTCGCTCAACGATATCAATCGCGAGCTGACCGAAGCTCGCGATGAGCTGGTACGCGCCGAAAAGCTGGCGTCTGCCGGGCAGCTGGCTGCCGGGATTGCGCATGAAATAGGCAACCCGCTGGGAGCGGTTCTGGGATATCTCGAGGTTGCCGAACGGCGACCCATCACGCAAGACATCATCGACGACATGCGTCGAGAGGCCAGGCGAATCGATCGAATCGTGAAGGGCCTGCTCGACTACGCTCGACCTCGGCAGCCGGCCCCGCGAACGATCGAGGTTAACGATGTGGTGGGCGGCGCGCTGGAGTTGGTCGAAGCTCAGGGCCACTTCAAGGAGATCGAGCTCGTTCTCGAGTTGAGTGAGGATGTGCCGGCGGTACGAGCCGACGCGCATCAACTCGAACAGATTATGGTCAATCTACTGCTCAACGCCGTCCAGGCAGTGGATGGCGGTGAGGAAAGTAGGGTCGAAGTCAGCACCCAGGTGGTGCCCTATGAAGCGACGCTTCCGCCTTCGCGGCGTCGAGACGATCCGTCCGGGATCGATTACTCTCATCTTCGCCGTTTGCAGGCCCGGCGCGAGGGACTCACGCCGCCACCGATGACGAAGGGAACCAAGATCGTGTCGATTGCGGTCCAGGACAACGGACCCGGTATACCGCATGAGATAATGGACAGGGTTTTCGATCCATTTTTCAGCACCAAGGAGACGGGCCAAGGTACAGGACTTGGCCTGGCCGTCTCGGCGCGCCTTATTGAGGGCATGGCCGGGACGATTCGGGTCGACTCACCGAAGAGTGGGGGCACCTGTTTTTCTGTCTATCTACCCGCGGCAGCTAGAATCGAGGAAGACTAAGTGAAGGTACTAGTAATAGACGACGAAGCGGGAGTTCGCCGCACCCTGTCCATGATCTTGGAGGACGAGGGTTACCAGGTCATTTCAGCATCCGACGGCCAGGAAGGGCTCGAACGTGCCCTTAAAGAAGAGCCGGACATCGTCCTCTGTGACATCCGCATGCCCCGGTCGGATGGGCTGGAGTTTCTGGACGAGTACCGAAAGAACAATGGACAAGCGCTGGTAATCACCATCACCGCCTACGGGAGCAACGAACTGGCGGTCGAGGCGATGCAGAAGGGCGCCTACGATTACTTGCCCAAGCCGTTCACTACCGCGGAAGTCGTCCTGACGCTTCGCAAGGCGGAAGAGCGGGAGAAGCTGCGCCGCGAGGTAACGCGTCTACGAAAACGAGTAAAGGCGGACCAGCGCTATCCGGAGATCGTAGCCAAGAGCGCCGGGATGCGCGAAGCACTCGAGCTCAGCACCAAGGTTGCGCAGCATCCCTCGACGGTGCTGGTCACGGGCGAGAGCGGTACCGGCAAAGAACTCATCGCAAGGCTGACCCACACGGCCGGTCCACGTGCATCGCAGCCGTTCGTGCCGATCAACTGCGGTGCCATCCCCGAGAACCTGCTCGAGTCCGAGTTGTTCGGACATGTGAAAGGGGCGTTCACCGGCGCCCATGTCGACCGGGGGGGGCTGTTCGAGGAGGCTGATGGCGGCACGCTGTTCCTAGACGAGATCGGGGAACTTCCGGCACAGCTGCAGGTCAAGCTTCTCCGGGCGTTGCAGGAAGGGGAGATCCGCAGGGTTGGAGACAGCAGCGCCCCGCGTAAAGTCGACGTGCGCATCATCGCGGCGACGGCGCGAGACCTCGAGCAGGAGGTCCGGGACGGTGCGTTCAGATCGGATCTATACTATCGAATCAACGTTGTACGCATCCACATCCCTCCGTTGCGGCAAAGAACCGAAGACATCCCATTCCTCACTCGCCACTTCATCGATCGCTTCGCGAAGCAACTGGGGATCAACGTGTCAGGCTTTGAGCCGGCAGCGATGAAATTGCTTCTGGCTCACCCCTGGTACGGCAACGTGCGGCAACTCGAGAACGTGGTTGAGCGGGCCATGGTCCTCAGCGAGGGGTCGACCGTAAGGCCTGAGGACTTGCCTGATTTCATTCGCCACCCCGAGGCTTCGGTGGAAGGACCGCTCGACGCCCTGCCCGCTGACGAGCTGTCGATCAAGAAGCAAACCGCGGAGCTGGAAAGCCGGCTCATCGCCCGGGCGCTTCAGGTAACGGACGGCAACCGCACGAAGGCAGCGGAGCTCCTCGATCTCAGCTACCGAGCGCTGCTGTACAAGATCCGGGATTACGGTCTCGACTAGCCTATCGGCCACAATCTCTCCCGGTACTTCCAGAACGCTAACACGCGTTGACCATTCGTTGATACCGAATCGCTACACTCCCTCCGACTGAAGTGCGGCGGGCCTCGTTGCCCGCTTGCCGTGAGCTGGTCCGATACACTCGGGCCTGGGAGGGGTCGGTGGTCAAAGGGTTCTCGATTCCCGAAGTCCTGGTAGTGACTGTGGTCATGGGTTTGATCGCCGCGATCGCGTATCCCTTGCTGTCCAGGGCGCGTGCCCGGGTCGACGTGTCGGCCGCCCGAGAAGCCTTCTCGTCGTCACATTCGCTGGCTCGGCAGGTTGCGGCTCAATATGGGCGTCTTTGCAGACTGCATCTCGACCCCAACGAAAACCGCTTTTGGGTGACGGTAGACACAAGCACGGTTCCCGGGTTGCAGAGGTTGGATACGGTCCGTCCGATCGTCGACGTGGGCCGGCAGTTCGGCGGCGTCCGTGTCGAGGGCAGGCAGATGACGTTTTGCTTCGACCCGCACGCCCGGGCGACCGCGCGGAGCGACTGCGACTTGCCAAACGCGACGGTGGTATTCAGGCTCAGGAGCGTGACGGACACGGTGACGATCTCTCGACTGGGTCGCTTGCGTAGAAGATGACCGACTCGACTGGCGGAACGGATGGGACCGGGTTCACGGTGGTCGAACTCATTGTGGCGGTGCTAGTGCTGGCAGTCGGCATCTTGGGTCTCACGGCCACCGTCGGCGTGGTGGGTTGGAACATGAGGGTGTCTCATCTACAGACACAGGTCAGAGCTTCGGCTCGGGCCCAAATGGAGAGACTGCTTGCCGCCGACCGCGACAGTTTGGTTTCGGGGGTCCTACAGCAGCCCGGGGCCCAGATCAGCTGGCAGGTTACGGGGGTCGGCCCGAGACAGGTATGGCTGGTCGCACGTAAGCGAATCGGTCAGCACGAGGCCACCGACACCCTGGTCACGTTGGTGTCGGATCGGTGAGCGAGGGCGCGCTCCTCGGGTCCGGGGGCCCGTCTTGCGGATCGCGTGACCCGTCGGGTTACACGCTGCTCGAGGTGGCGATTGTACTGGCGCTTTTCTCCATCGTACTCGCATCGGTCCAGCTCGCCTTGATCTCGCAACACCGCTTCTATGCTCTGAACGCACAGCTGGCCAGTACGAGAGACGCCGCGCGAACCGCCGCAGAGGTGCTCACCGGAGAATTGAGGGGAGTCAGTCCGGCCGCCGGCGATCTCTACGCCGTCTCATCCGATAGCGTTGCCCTTCGATCCAACCGGGGCATCGGTGTGATTTGCGGCGTGTCGGGCAACACGATCGATGTCTGGCGGCTGATGGGAACGTTCGGCGACTCGGGGACGGACAGCGTGCTCGTATTCCTGGAGAACAGCCCGGATTCATCTTCCGATGACGCTTGGACGGCCTCCGCCGTCTTGCGTGTGGGGTCCGGTGGCGCCGGTGGCTGTCCAAACGGACGGCCTCCCGATGTCCGCCTTGAGCTGGATCGGCCGGTGGCCGGGCTGGTTGTGGGGTCGCCGGTACGGGCCTTCAAGCCGTACGTCTACCGATTGTATCTGGCCGGAGACGGCCGGTGGTGGCTCGGCCAGCGGCCCAGGTACGGCCGTATTCAACCTGTGACGGGCCCTTTTGCGGCCCCGGGAGAGGGCGGCCTGACCCTGGAATTCCGTGGGAGCGGTGGGAGCCCGACAGCCGACCCGGCCCAGGTCGTCGAGGTACTGATGTCGGTTCGTGCGCGAAGTGCGTCGCCGTTGCCGTGGATCGGTGGCGCCGGCTTTCTCAGCGACAGTCTCGAGGCTGCGGTCTTCTTGAGGAACTCATGACACCCTCGGTTTGGGGGCCGAAGTGAGGTCGGGTCGAGATGGATTCGCCCTGGTCGGATCGATATTCGTTCTGGTAATCGTGGGCGCTCTCGTCGCCGGCGGCTACTTCGTCTCCGCCCACCAGGCACGCATAGCGGCCGCGGGCTCCCAGGCAAACTCCGCCTTTTACGCAGCCGAGGCAGGGTTGAGCGCTGGGCTGGCGCAGTGGGATACAACACGGCTCGACTCACTGCCGCCGGGCCAGATCTTGACCCTGACGTCCGGGCGATTGGTGTCTGGGGACGAGTACTTCGTAGAAGTCCTACAGCTCGACCTCGGCTTGGATCGCCGGGCGGCCTACTATCTGATGAGAGCCACCGGTCGCGCGCACGGGCCGCGGGGAGGCCGGCGCCAGCTCGGGCTGCTGCTGAAGACCTCGCGAGTGCCGGAACCGGGCGATACGGCCCCTCAGAGCCCGAAACTCCATTTACCACAGCCCCTTGCGGAATTCGCCTGGTTTGAGATATTGGAGTAGCACCTGTCCGAGGCGTACCTGCCTTACCCCCCCCACATAGTTGACAGAATGACCGAAAGGGGCTTTGACAGAATGACCGAAAGGGGCTATCATGAAGTGCCCTACCCCTAGGTCCCACTACAGCTTAGCACCTTCTGTTTCACTATCGCATGAAGTCGAGCGAGCGCTCACTCTAAGAACTTAGGCTCTTACAGTTATGGCTTTGTTCGGACTAGGCCGCGCCAAGCGGACCGTAGGACTCGACATCGGTAGCGGTTACGTAAAGCTGGTCGTCATGGATCACGGGAAAGGACGACCGCGGATCGTAAAAGCCGCAGCCACGCCGCTGGTAGCTGACGCTATTGTCGAGGGGGAGGTCATGGACCCGACCCTGGTTGCCAGCACTATTCGCTCGCTATTTGAGACGGCGGGGGTGAAAGAGAAAAGGGTGGTGACGGCGGTTGGCGGCCGCGATGTCATCATCAAGCGGATCCAGATGGATCGGATGAAGGAAGCCGATGCCAGAGAAGTGATCCGCTGGGAGGCCGAGCAGCACGTACCCTTCGATATGGAGAGTGTGGAACTCGATTTCCAGATTCTCGATCCCACCGAGGAAGGGTTGCAGATGACGGTGCTGCTCGTCGCTGCCAAGCGTGAACTCGTCGAAAACAAGGTGGCCCTTCTGCTCGATGCCGGATTGGAGCCGGAAGTCATCGATGTCGACGCCTTCGCGCTCCACAACGCGTTCGAGCTGAACTATCCCGAAGCAATGGCCGGCGTCGTCGGCTTCGTGAACATCGGTCACGAGACGACGAACGTGAACCTGTTGGAGCAAGGCGTCCCGGTGCTGAACCGAGACCTGGCCTTCGGCACGCGGCGACTTCGGGAAAGCCTGCAGAGAGAGCGCGGACTGACAGCGGAAGCTGCTGAGGATGTCCTCGAGGGGCGGGCCAGCGACCCGGAACTCGAGGAGTTTATCAGCCAGCGGGCCGAGGAGGTCGCATTGGGAGTCGAGCGAGCCGCCGCGTTTTTGCAGGCGAGCTCGACGCATTCGGGCCTGTCTAGGATTTACGTCTGCGGAGGCGGGGCCCGGGTCCTCCGAATGGCGGAGGCTCTCGCGGAGCGGCTGCAAGTTCCGGCCGAGATCGCGAACCCGGTGCAACGAGTGGATGTCGATCCTGGGGCCTTTGACCTCATCTCGATAGCCGACATGGGACCGATGCTAGTGCTCCCGGTCGGACTCGCTCTGCGACGCGCTGCCTAACGTGAACGACCTTGAACTCTTGTTCGGACGGATTTTGCGATGCTCGCGTTGATTGAAATGAACCTTCTCCCCGGCGGAAAGCGGGGAGCGGGTCGGCCGAAGGGTGGGCGAAAGCCAACCCTCCCGAAGTTCGACAATCTGCAGTCGATGATCAAAGGCGACCCCTGGGTTATCGGAGTGGTTGCCCTGGCCATCGTCGCTCTCGGTCACGTCGGTTTCACTTTCGTCACGCAAGGGACGACGCTCAGTCGGATTCAGAACGAACTGGAAGTCCAGCGTCAAGATTCCGTGCGATACGCGGAAGCAATAGCGGCGGCCGACAGCCTGCAGGCACGACGGGACACGCTCATACAGAAGGCCCGGATAATCAGGGAGATCGATACGGACCGCTTTGTCTGGTCTCATATCATGGACCAGGTGAGCGGTGCGCTGCCTGATTTTACGTGGCTGACGGCTATGCAGCAGACGTCTGGAAGCGGCAGTAACATCGAGTTCCGAATCGATGGTATGACGGGAGCGACCCCTGCGCTGACGCGCTTCATGCGTGACCTCGAGGACTCGCCGTTCGTTCGTGATGTTCGGCTGGTGTCTCAGGAGCAGATGCAACAGGGTCAGAGGTTAGTTCAAAGTTTCGTTCTCATGGCTCGGTATCAACCGCCGGATACCTCGGCGATCGTCACCGAGCCGATCATTCTGTCAGGGGGGTAGGAGCCGTGGCTCTGTTACCTGCAGATCCAAAGGGACGGAAGCAAGCCCTGATATTGATGGCGGCCCTGGTCGCGGCGGGCTGGTACGTAGCAAAGATGTACGTGATCGACCCCAAGCAGGCGGAGATCGATACATCGGCGACGGAGCTCGAGACGTTGGAGACGCAGAATCGACGTTCGAGGGCACTGGCCGCACGCAGAGATGACCTAAGGGCTCGCATGGAAGTTCAGGAACAACAGCTTGCGATCTTCGAGGAGTTCATTCCGCAATCCGAAGAGGTGCCGGAGCTTCTCGATGCAATCTCGCAGGAAGCGCGCATGACCGGCGTGGAGGTGACTCGCATACGTCCGCAGGCGGTCGAGGCCGGCGAGTTCTACATGAAGGAAACCTACGAGCTGTCTGTCTTGGGTGAGTACCACGTTGTCGGCAGGTACCTGGCACGGATTGCATCGCTGCCGCGGATCATCCGGCCGACCAACGTTCAAATATCGCTCGCGCCACAGAGCCGGGCGACGCGGAATATGAGCGCTCCACTGGAGGTGTCGTTCAATATCGAGACGTTCGTGCTCGGGGCGCCTACGGCTCCCGAGCAAGGTGAAGGAGGGTAAGTGTGGCTAGCGCAGCTCTCGTTATGATGACGACTGTCGCCAGCCTCGTGGCGGCGCCGCCATCGACTGGACCCACCGTACAGGACACGGCGCAGGCGAGCCGTCAGACCTCTTCAAGCGAGGCCATCTATCGGCGGGAGAAGTTCGTCTACCCGACGGACAGCCGCCGTAATCCATTCGCCAGCCTACTGACTGTTGATGATGCCGGTCCTCAGTTCGAGAACCTCGACCTTGTCGGCATTATCTACGGAGGTTCCTACGGCAGCGTTGCCACGTTAATCGACCGAGCCACTGACCGGCGGTACCGCGTTCGGCGCGGTGACGTGGCGGGCAGCGCTCGCGTAGTAGAGATCCGTCCCGACGCAGTCGTCTTCCAGGTCACCCAATTCGGTGTGACCCGCAGCGAGACGCTGCGTATCAGGAGAGAAGAAGAGGAGGAGAGGGATCGAGGATGATGCTCCCTGCTTTGTTCTTCATAATGGCAGCGGCAGGCGGAAACGATCCTGCCAGCGTTACAGAGCTCAGGGTGGAGCCCGTCGCCGGGTACACTGAGGTCGTCGTTCTTACGAGCGGCGAGGTCAGCTATTCGGACTTCCTGCTCACCAACCCGCCACGGCTCATCGTAGATCTCAAAGGTGCCAGGCATGCACTGGCTGGAGATGACTTTGAGGACATCGACCGCGGCGGAGTGGTGCGGGTGCGCACGAGCCAGTTCCGTGACGATGTAGTCCGTATCGTCGTGGAACTGACGGCACCGACGAGCTATACGCTGACGCGCCAGGGAAGCGAGATCCGCGTCTCGTTCCCGAATCTGGCCGGAGAAGATTTCGATTCGTGGGCCAGCCTGGCGCCGGTACCCGAGCCGACAATGGCCGAGCCTCGACCGGCACGACCGACGACACAGAGCCAGGCGCAAGGCCGCACGCAGAATTCGAGTGGCCCGTTCCGTCAGGAGGCCACGCCGGCAAGCCAGATGCCTCGCATCACGGTGACGTTCGAGAACACGGACATGCGGGACGTGCTGAACAATTTCGCCGATTTCACGGGGAAATCGTTTGTACCGGGCGCGGGCGTCGAGGGCAGTGTCACGGCGAACATCCGGAACCAGCCTTGGGACCTGGCGCTGAAAGCGATCCTCGATGCGCACAATCTGACCGCGGTGGAGACAGCGACCGGCATCATCCGGGTGGACCAGCTGCAGAATCTGCAGACGCGTCAAGAGCTGGCGCAGCTGCAGACGCAGATCTTCCGGATCAACTACGCTCCGGTCGCTTCGGTGGCGGATGCGCTGCAGACCGCGCTATCCGACCGTGGTAAGGTGATCCCCAACGAGGCGACGAACTCGATCATCGTCACCGACCTGGAGGAGAACCTGGAGATCACTCGGCGGATCATTCAGGACCTGGACATCCGCACACCTCAGGTGGTGATCTCGGCCAAGATCATCTTCGTCAATCGTAGCGATGTCGAGGAGTTAGGGATCGGGTACGACCTCAAGGATACCAAGGGCAACCAGTTTAACGAGCTGATCCCGGGTCCGACGAACGATCCGACCCAGTGGGACATCGTCGACACGAACTTCGACGGTATCCCGGACGCCATTCATCGTCCGTTGACGAGTGCCAACCAGGTCTCGTTCAGCGGCTCCTCGATCGCGGGGCTGGCGAACGCGAAGGACCGTGTTACGGTCCCGGCGCTTCAGCTACTCAGCTCGGTGGCGATCGGTGACTTCCAGCTGTTCGCCTTCATCGATGCTTTGCAACGGATGGACCTGTCCGACCTGGTCGCTACGCCGACGATTCAGACCATGGACAACCAGCCCGCCGATATCCTGGTGGGTGAAAAGACGCCGATCCGTATTGTTGACTACGGCGCAGGCGGTGCGACGGGCGGAGGAGGCGGTGCCGGCGCGACGGCCCAGTTCCCACAGTCGACCGTTCAGTTGGAAGAAACAGGCATCAAGCTGCAGGTTACGCCACATATCACCCACGATCGCAGGATCGTGATGGACCTGCATGCAGAGCGCTCGGGCGTCCAGTTGGCCCCGGGCGATATCGGCTTTGTGTTCCAGACGCAGGAAGGCACGACGCGTCTGATTTTGGAAGATGGCGAAACCGGTGTAATCGGCGGACTCACGGTAAGCGAGGTATCGAAAACCGTGAGCGGCATTCCGATTCTCATGGACCTCCCCCTCCTCGGCGCACTCTTCCGTACGACCAGGTCCGACGACACGAAACAGGACCTGTTGATACTGGTGACGCCGCACATCGTTGACGAAGCAGTAGCAAGAGTACCGTAACGGGTCGGGACGCCGAGGACCTTTGGGTTCGCAACGGCGTCGTGATCAGCTCTGCTAGAACGAGAGGGAAAAGTCTTATGCGAAGCACTAGGCGATGGACGCGGATTCTGGCGAGTATGCTAGCCGCGACCTTGTTGGTAATCGCAGCGTGCGAGGATGATGGGTCCCAGCTGCTCGAGCCGCTGGTCGACGATACGCCGCCGGTGGTCAATATCTTGAGCGCCACCCAGACGGCTGACACGCTGACCACAAATGTTCAGGCTTCGGACTTTGTCAGCCTGAAATGGGTCGCGACCGAGCTTCGGCGTACTGACCAATTCGAGACGATCATTACGCTCGAGGGCGATACGATCACGGTTGGTCGGCTGATCGCTGTGGACACCTTCTATTTCTCCGGCCGCGTGCAGGAAGCAACAGTTAACACACAGTTCTTCGTGTTCTTCACTCAGACGACGCCGGTGGAAGTTCGCGCTGTCGCCTCGGATGCTCAGGACAATCTTGGCGCAAGCTCCAAGATCATTCTAGTCGGCGGAGGTGGCCCGGGCGGCGGACTGACCGGGCCGTTGGTTGCGATCACGTCACCGCAACCCGGCCAGACGGTTCGTGACAATACGTTGGTCCGTGTTGGCGTTCAGGCGTCCGATCCCACGGGACTGGCCCAATTGAACGTTGTGCTTACGGGCTTGACGCCTCCCACTATACCAGCAGCGGACACGATTCGGTTTGCGGAATTCCGAACCGATGTCGATACGCTGCTGGATTTTTTTGTACCCCAGGGGGCCTTGGGTCAACTGACCATCACGGCTGAGGCGATCAATCTCAATACGCTGACTGCGTTCGCCCAGATTACCGTGACCGTGGCGGCGGTGGTTCCCGACGATACAATCCCGCCTAGCGTTAGCATGTTTGTCTCAGGAGGCGTGGCCCGAAGGCAAGACGAGCCGCTCCGAATGGAAGCTGACGATCCCCTGTTCATCGACCTGACCGCTTCGGATGGCGAGTCCGCCATCACTCGGACGGGCGTGACCCTCGTGGTTCGCAACAACAGATCCACGGGGCCGGTTATCGATACGATATTCCTCGATACGAACTACAGTCCGGCCGTCAGTGGTACGGTTCCGGAAAGATACGAGATAACACCCAACGACCTGCCGGCCTCGGTCTTCACCAGTGCGGATGTCCCGGACACCCTGTTCTTCGAGATGACGGGTTGGGCGTTCGACGCTGCGAGTACGCCGAACTGCGGGGCGACGGTAGACGTTTTGGGTCAAGCTCAGAGTCTAGCCTGTTCGGCGGGCGCATTCATCCACGCCGCCGGGCTCACCGGGGGATTCGTGGAGCGCCTAATTGTATCGGGGCGGACGGTGGGCTTCCCGCAGGGGTCACTGATCGCCGACGCGGAAGTGGACACGCTGCGCGAGCTGCTTCTGCTGTCCGACTTCAATTTCGGCATCGTAAGGCCGTTCGACCTTCGCAACGAGGCTTTCACGAACAACGTGCCCGTCGGTTCGAATCCGTGGGGTTTGGACATCGACCTGAGCGAAGACCAACTGCTGGTCAGTAACTCGGGAGGTACGAACATCTCGGTGGTGGGTCTTGGGCCGCGTACACCGGGCTCGCCGAACCTCGCCGGCGAGGTGGATCGCTACCAGACCCAGGATCTGAAAGTCTACAGAGTCAAAGAAGACTTCGACGCCACGGGCCGGAACATCTACCCTGTGGAGTTCTTCGAATACTCGGACCGGCCGCAGTTCCTTGCTCAAGCGGCGAACGGCCTGGTCATGTATTCCACTGTCCCGGCGCTGATGGACCTGCCGGGTACAATACGCGAATACAGTCCGTCCGAACGTGAGGTGCGGTTCTTCATCGCATACGCAGCGCGCAGAACGCCGTCGCAGCCCGAGATCCAGATTGTCAATGCGGACTCGGTCTTCTCGGTGAACGGTGCGCTCGCCTTCATCGTCTGCGATCACACGCGTGGGAATCCGGCTCCGGCGGCGCGGTCGTGCATCCTCGCTCAAGAGACGCTGACGACCAGCGCTCTGGAGGAGGCCGTGACCCTGGTTGCGGCGCAGAACGCCGCTAACGGTTGGGACGTCCAGATATTCTCCGATCTCGACATCGGAAGCATCGGTCTTCAAGATACCACGTATGTTACCGCAAGCGGTGACCGGGAATTTGTCGCGTTCGGCGAAGGCGATACGCCCGAACGATCCGGCAGAATCGTCTTGTACCGTTCAGCCACGCAGACCATCACCAATACGCTGCAGGTCAGCGACTTGCCGGGCAACGCGGAGCAGAAGGTGTTTGGCCTTGCGTTGAACCTCGATGGTAGCCTCGGCGTGGCGCGCGGCACCAATGCATACTTCTTTGGTCCGGACATACCGGGTGGGCCCAACGTTCTCCGTCTGATGGGAATGAACGAGAATGTGTTCCCCACAGGGACGGGTGCCGCGATGCACCCGGACAACGACCAGTTCAGTGTAGGCGTGCCCGACGAGCGTCTCTCGTTCCTGGGAGCAGGGGATGCCAGGATCCAGTTTGTCGACACGCACTTCTTTAGCTTCTTCCGGGGCCAGGTATTGATCAGGGACCCGATCGTTGGACCGCTGAGCGTCACCCGGCGCCTACCGGGCGATCCCCCGGAGGTGGTCGTCAGGCTGTACGGGATCACTGAGAATGGCGTCGTCGTCATTCCGGTCCTGAGTACGGATATCGTACCGATCCCCTGATCGGGCTGAACCCGAGACGCAGCTTGCGGAGAAGTCGACCGCAGAATACTTCACTCAGGGTAGCTGCCTTTGGGCCGCTGCCCTGAGTGTAGGCAGGGAAGCCGCTCAACTGGGCGGCTTGTCTATTTGGGACCCGATGTCCGACGTTCGATGTTCAAGGGAGCGACCAATGCAGACTGAGTACGGACCTTGCTAAAGCACTTTACCTTCGTTACGGCTGGGGAATCGCACGGCAAAGGTCTGCTTGCCATCGTAGAGGGTGTTCCCGCGGGTACGCCCATTGATGCCGAGCAGATTCGTCTCGAACTGTCGCGGCGGCAAAAGGGTCACGGTCGAGGTGGCCGCATGAAGATCGAGAAGGACGCGGCGGAGATATACACCGGGGTCCGGCTGGGGGAAGCGCTAGGCTCGCCGATTGGGCTGTTGATACCCAATCGCGATTGGGAAAACTGGCGCGTGCCTATGTCAGTGGAGGCCGTAGAGGGGGCAACGGACAAAGAACTGCGGCGAGTCACGCTGCCACGCCCCGGTCACGCCGATCTCGTCGGTACGCTGAAGTACGACCGGCGCGATGCCCGTGACATCTTGGAGAGGTCCAGTGCCCGGGAGACCACGGCGCGAGTCGCCGTTGGCGCGATCGCCAAGAGCCTGCTGTCCCAGTTCGGGATCGGTATCGGCAGCCACGTGGTTGCTCTGGCCGGAGTCGAGACCCGGCGGCTATCGGCTGATGAGTACCCCAAGGACATCAACACCTTGGCCGACGAGTCGCCCGTGCGATGCCTGGACAAGAAGGCCGAGGTCCAGATGGTCGAGGCCATCGATGCGGCCAAGGCTGCCGGCGATACGGCCGGTGGGGTCATCGAGGTCGTCGTGCGCGGCCTGCCTGTTGGGCTTGGCAGCCACGTTGCTTGGGACCGTCGCCTCGATGCCCGGCTGGCGGGAGCCCTCATGTCGATCCAGGCCATGAAGGGAGTCGAGATCGGCCTCGGCTTCGAGGCCAGTATGCTGCCCGGGTCAAAGGTGCACGACGAGATCGAAGCCGATTCGAGTCGCACGGCCAGTGGAGGCTATCGACGGGGCAGCAATCGGGCCGGCGGTCTGGAGGGCGGTATGACCAACGGCGAGCCGCTGGTAGCGAGGCTGGCCATGAAACCGCTGTCCACCCTCATGCGTCCCTTGAAGAGCGTGGACCTCGAAAGCGGCGAGGCAGGATCGGCGGTGCGCGAGCGCAGCGATGTCACTGCCGTGCCCGCAGCAGGTGTCGTGGGCGAAGCTATGGCAGCCATCGTTGTGGCGGACGCGATGCGCGAGAAGTTCGCGGGAGATTCGCTCAGCGATATGCGCGCGAGCCACGCCGCCTACTTGAGCCGGCTGGAACGGGGCAGTGGCTGACCGCCTGATTCTGATCGGGTTCATGTGCTCGGGGAAGTCGACGGTGGGGCGCTTGGCGGCGGAGAGGCTCGGCTGGGATTTCGTAGACTTCGACGAGGCCATAGAGGACAGAACGGGAAAGAGGATTGCGGACATCTTCAGCGAGGATGGGGAGGATTTCTTTCGAGGCTTGGAAGCAGAAATCACCCGTCAGGTGGCCGAACTCCGCCACGTGGTGCTCGCCCCTGGCGGCGGTTGGATCACCCAGTCGGGCCTCGTCGACTTGCTTCGGCAAGACAGCCGTATCGTGTGGTTGCGGGTCGGGCCCCAGACGGTGCTCGTGCGCCACGCGGCCCAGAAGCGTATGGAACGCCCACTTCTGGCGGTTGACGACCCGCTGGCGACCGTCCGCTCGCTGCTGTCCGAGCGGGAATCCTTGTACCGGCTGGCCGACGCAGTAGTCGACACGGACGGTTGCGAGGTGGAAGACGTCGTCGAGCAGGTTTTGGAGTCTATGGGCCGGTGAGACGCTCGCGGCAGGTGAGGGGCTGTTGACAAGAAGATGATTCCTGTTAGCCATCCTCAGCGCTGGACCACGGAACAGATGGACCCTCTCTCGGTGTATGCGGTGGACGGGCGGAAAGGAGAACATGGCTGAGCGAAAGAAGGCAACGAAAAAGGGCAAGCGAAAGAAGCAGCCCGCGAGCCTGAAGAACGGCTCTCGGCTGCTGATCGTCGAATCGCCGGCCAAAGCGCGCACGATCGGGCGCTACCTTGACGCCAGCTATGTCGTCAAGGC
The DNA here is from genome assembly GCA_039589995.1 of Gemmatimonadota bacterium. GTDB lineage: Bacteria > Gemmatimonadota > Gemmatimonadetes > Palauibacterales > KS3-K002 > JBDHGH01. The sequence continues at coordinate 57,941 of JBDHGH010000031.1, forward strand.
GTCGGTGGGCCACGTTCGCGACCTTCCCAAGAAGGACCTGGGCGTTGACATCGAGAACGGGTTCGAGCCGCACTACGTGACCATTCGGGGAAAAGGCAAGGTCATTAAGGAGCTGAAGGACGCCGCGAAGGGAGCCAGCCAGGTGCTACTCGCCACCGACCCCGATCGGGAAGGCGAGGCCATTGCCTATCACGTCGCCGAACAGCTTGGCTACAAGAACAAGAACGGACGTCGATTCAAGCGAGTCCTCTTTGAGGAGATCACTCCGGAGGGCGTAACGCAGGGGCTCGAGAACTTGGGTGAGATCGACCTGAAGAAGGTCGATGCGCAACAAGCGCGACGCATTCTCGACCGACTCGTAGGCTACAAGGCCAGCCCATTTCTCTGGAAACCCATTCGTCCGGGGCTTTCCGCAGGGCGTGTTCAGTCCGTGGCCCTGCGGCTTATCTGGGAGCGGGAAGAGGCGATACGAAAGTTCGAGGCACGCGAGTATTGGACCGTCGAGGCTCTTCTCGAGAAAGATGGCTCGCGTTTCCAGGCGAAGCTGCATCACATAGACGGGGCCAAGCCCGAGCTGCCCAACGAGACCTCGGCGACGAAGGTGCTCGATGCTGTAAAGGACGTTCCTTTCGCGATCACGCGCGTCAGACGTAAGGAACGGCGCAAGAACCCGGCCGCGCCCTTCACGACGTCAACAGTGCAACAGGAGGCGTCCAAGCGGTTGCGCTTCTCTGCCAAACGTACGATGCGCGCGGCCCAACAGCTGTACGAGGGTGTGGAAGTCGGCGGCCAGGCCATCGGTCTGATCACCTATATGCGAACGGACTCCACTCGTGTGGCTGCATCGGCGGCCGACTCCGCGCGGAGCTACGTGGAGGACCAGTTCGGAGCCGACTACGTGCCGAAGTCGGCCAGGCTGTACACGGGGAAACAGCAGAAAGGTGCGCAGGAAGCACACGAAGCGATCCGCCCGACTTCGGTCAGCCGAACGCCCGATTCCTTGAAGGGTGAGCTCGATGCCGACCAGCTCAAACTCTACACTCTGATCTGGATGCGATTCGTGGCCTCGCAGATGTCGCCGGCGGTCTACGACACCACGACCGCCGACTTCGATCTCAAGGGTGCCGACGGGCGTGACTACGTCTTCCGGGTCACAGGATCGGTGCTGAAGTTCGACGGCTTCACGCGCCTATACAAGCAGTCGTATGAGAAGGAAGAAGGCAGGCACCTCGAGGACCTGGAGGCGCTGCCGGAGCTGGGCGAGGGCGAGGTGATCGACGTGATCGAGCTGGGCAAGACTCAGCATTTCACCGAGCCACCGCCACGGTTCAGCGAGGCGAGCCTGGTCAAGGAGATGGAGAAGCTGGGGATTGGCAGACCGTCGACTTACGCACAGATCCTCTCCACGATTCTCGAGCGGACCTACGTCGAGTTGGAGAATCGCCGTTTCTCGCCTACTCCTCTGGGTGAAACTGTGGTTCAAGTTCTCATCGAGGTCTTCCCGGACACCTTCGATGTCGACTTCACGAGCAACATGGAGGCAAGCCTCGACCGCATCGAGGAAGGCGACCTCGAGTGGCAGCAGGTCCTGAGTGACTTCTACGGCCCCTTCGACCGCCGGTTGAAGGAGGGTGAAGAGCGCAGCGACGAGATCGTCAAGAAGATCGCCCAGGTCGACGATGCGGTCTGTGATCGCTGTGGTGCACCGATGATCGTACGCTGGAATCGTTGGGGTCGTTTCTTGGGTTGCTCGGCGTATCCCGAGTGCCGAAACACCAAGCCGATCGATGAACCGCCGGAAGTCGATCTCGGTGACGAGAAGTGCCCCCAATGTGAAGGCGAGCTCGTGGTGAAGAACGGACGCTACGGTCCGTTCGTCGCCTGTTCGAACTATCCGGATTGCCGCTTCACGCGCCCGGTGAATAACGATCATCCCACGGTGCCGGCCGACGCCAAGTGCCCAAAGTGCGGAAGTCCGGTGGCTGTGAAGACGGGCCGATTCGGCGACTTCTTAGCCTGCACCGCTTATCCGGAGTGCAAGCACACGCAGCCGATAACCCTGGGCCTCGACTGTCCTCGGTGTGACGACGGCGAGGTCGTCAAGAGAAAAACGCGGCGTGGCCGTCCGTTCTACGGCTGTACACGCTACCCGGAATGCGAGTGGTCGACTTGGGATACGCCTACCGGGGCGGAATGCCCTGAGTGCGGTGCGAAGGTTGCATTGCAGAAAAGTTCCAAGCGCAAGGGCGAGTTCTTGAGGTGCGCGTCTTGCGAGAATGAGTTTTCCGTCGTCGAACCGGAAACGGCGGACGTCAACCCTGCCTGATATTCAGTGCGCCAGGTCGCTCCGACATGGCTGAGATAGTCGTCGTAGGTGGAGGCCTTGCAGGCTGCGAGGCCGCCTGGCAATTGGCCGAGCGCGGTCACGAGGTCGTGCTGTACGAGATGCGGCCACGCGTTGAAACGCCCGCCCACCAAACAAACCAGCTGGGCGAGCTGGTCTGTAGCAACTCCTTCAAATCCGAGGATCCGGCCAACGCTCACGGTCTATTGAAGGCCGAACTTGGCGAGTTGGGTTCGATGTTGCTGCGCGTCGCGTCCAGAACCCGAGTGCCGGCCGGTGCGGCGCTAGCGGTCGACCGGCAGCTGTTTTCCCTCGAGATCAGTGAGCTTATAGACGGGCACCCACGCATAGAAGTGCGGCGCGATGAGGTGTGCGAGCTGCCGGAACCTCCCGCGATTATTGCGACGGGCCCGCTGACCTCGGACGACCTCTTCGACTCGATTCGTCGGCGTTTGGGGACGGAGGGGCTCTTCTTCTTCGACGCGATATCTCCGATAGTATCAGCCGATAGCATCGACGCGGCGCAAAGCTATCGAGCCTCGCGCTATGACAAGGGTGGGGATGATGCCTACATCAACTGCCCGCTGACCCACAATGAATACGATGCCCTTCTGGAAGTCCTCAAATCCGGCGAGCTCTACGACGGGCACGAGTGGGAACAAATTCCGTATTTCGAAGGGTGTTTGCCCATCGAGGTCCTCGCAGCCAGGGGTCACGATGCGCTGCGGTTCGGTCCGATGAAACCGGTCGGATTGAAGGATCCGCGCACCGGGGAGCGGCCACACGCGGTGGTCCAACTCAGGC
>JBDHGH010000032.1:0-26744 GCA_039589995.1 Gemmatimonadota bacterium
GGCGTGGATCTCTTCCCCGTAACGCTCGATCTGCGTAACGAGTGCTTTCTTGATCTCGCTGGCCGTCAGTTGCGTTCCCGTTCTTGCCATAGAATCACCGTATGTGTTCCGCTCGGCCTTCACCCAGCGGCTTGTTACTGGTTCAGCTCAACCGATATCCGCTTTCAACATGCTGCGTCGCAACCTGTGCAGTCGGTGGCGGATCGATCCGTCCATGAAGCTGTCCCCCACCCTGATGATCACACCGCCCATGATCCGCGGGTCGATCCGGAAACGTGGAAGGACTTCCTTGTCGAGCATCCGTCCGAGCTTTTCCTTCAGCTCTCGCCTTAGCGCCTCGTCCGGTTCCTCGGCCAACGTGATGTCGACCTTCAAGCGCCCGTAGTGCTGGTTGACGATGGTGGTAAACTCCTCCGCCATCTCCGGCAGCGCCCGGGTTCGTCGCTTGTCGATCACGACGTACAGAAATCGCAGCAACCGATCTGGTATGTGACGTTGGAAGACATCCCGGACGGTGCCCTTCTTCTTCGATGGCTCGATTTGGGGCGACGCCAGGAAAAGCCTGAAGTCCTTCTCGGACTCGACGAGATCGGCGAACAGCCCCAACTGTTGGGCGTACAACTCCAGGTCGTCGTCTCGCTGCGCGAGCTCGAATAGCGCCTCGGCGTAGTTACGGGCGACGGTTGTCTCCTGCATCAGTCCCTTCCGCCCCCGCTCTCAGCCGCCAGACCCTCGAGGTAGTCCTCAACCAGTCGGCGGTTCTCGTTGGAATCGACTTCCTTGTCGAGAACACGACCGGCCGCGGATATCGAAAGGTCCACCGCCTCGCGCCTCAGCGTCTCGAGCGCGTTATCACGCTCACGCTCGATGTCCTCGCGAGCATTCTCGACGATCAGCCCCGCCTGCTTCCGCGCCTCGTCGACGATGTCGCCTTTCAGCCGCTCGCCCGCCTTGCGGCCGTCGACGATGATCTGCTGCGCTTGATCCCGCGACTCGTCGAGGAGCTTCCGCTGCTCGTTCAGCAGCTTGCTAGCCTCGACGCGTTCGCGCGACGCGTCGTCCAACGCGTCCTGGATTCGCTTCTCCCGCGCCTCCAGCGCCCCGAGTATCGGCCCCCAGGCCCACTTGCGCAGGACAATCAGCAGAATCACGAAGATGGCCCAGGTCCAGACGATCAGACCCGGATTGATGGCGAATATGTCAACACCGCCACCTCCGCCGCCGTCCCCGTGCTCCTGAGCCAGCAGCGGGCCGGCGAAGATGAGAGACATGCCGATGACGGTCGTCACGAAGGAACCCCAGCGCACGGCCGGAGCACCCACACGACGCCGAGCTTTGGACTGCTCAGACATGTGAGTCACACTCCGTCGTTCGGAGTTACCCCTTGAGTAGCGCGATCACCAGAGCGAACAACGCAACACCTTCGATCAGCGCCGCCGTGATGATCATCGCCGTAGAAATGCTGCCGGCTGCTTCCGGCTGCCGCGCGATACTCTCCGTCGCCGAACCGCCGATGCGGCCGATGCCGATCGCAGCACCGATCACAGCCAGGCCGGCGCCGATGGTCGCGCCCATAGTGCCATAAAGGCTCTTGGCCGCTTCGGCTTCGATACCGGTGCTCACAGCCTGAAGTGCGCCGAAAATCGTGTCGATCATTTTCTCCCTCCCATGAGGAGCTGAAGTTCCAGAGTGATACCAAGTACTAGTGTGGATGCCTCACCAAACCGATGAAGACAGATGTAAGCATCGTGAAAATGTACGCCTGTAATAGAGCGATGAAGATCTCCATCAACATGATCGCCACCGCCATCAGAACCGGCGCCGGGGCTATCGCCCACTTCGCCGCGCCCGCACCCGCCGCCATGAAGATCAGGCCGACGAGGGACAGGATCACCAGGTGACCCGCCGTCATGTTGGCAAACAGTCGGATCGCCAACGCGAATATCCGTGCAAACTTCGCGATCGCTTCCACCGGCGTCATGATCAACGCCATGGGGATCTTGCCAAACCAGGGTAGCCCTTCCGGTACATAGACGATCGTCTTCATGTAGGCCCGGGGTCCCAGGTGAATCGCCCCGCCGACCTCGATGACCACTAGCGAGAGAATGGCCAGCGCCGCTGTAACCATGATGTTGCCGGTCGCCGCAGAACCGAACGGAACCAGGCCCAACAGGTTCATGAACAGAATGAAGAAGAAGAGCGTGAGGGCAAACGGCACGAACTTCTCTCCGCCTTTCCCGATGTTCCGAACCACGACCTCATCCCGCAGGTAGATGACGAAAGCCTCGATCACATTCGCCAGCCCCTTAGGTGCGCTGTCCGCTCCCCGGCCATGGGTCTTCCGGGCAGTCCAAATCAGAACCAGCGCGCAAAGAGCCGCCGCCATCATGATCCAGATGACATGTTTCGTCGGAGACATGTCTATCGTGAGAGCACCGATGTGCAGAGGCGGCCACTGCGGAAGGTCGATCGATATATTGAGGCCGGGAACGATGAAGTGATGGCCGTCAGCCACTTCCTCCATCATGTGGGCGTCCCACACGGCGGCGATGTCCTGCTCGCCTTCGCCAGTATGGTCCGCCTGGGCGAGTAGCCCCCAGAAACGAAACACGAACCCGATCATCGAGCCCCAAAGCGGTAGTGGAAAACGACGGGTTCCAGAAGGAGGAGTGCAAAGAGGGCGACCACCAGCGCCACGAGCGTCGCCTCGGCCGGCACCCTGAGGATGCCGCCGAGCGTCAACCAGGCCAGGACCCCGACCCCCGCCAGCCTGAGCATCGTGCCCACGGTCCACCCAGCAAGAACGAGCTTCGCGCGACGCTCGGTCGCCGCGATCAACGCCGCGAACGCCAGCGCCTGCACCAGCCAAGCCGCAGCCGAGCCCGCCCAGATCCCGTTCCGGGTTGGAGGCTCAAACATGAAGCTGATCAACAAAGCGGGGACGCCAACCAGAAGCGCCGATGTCACCGCGTAAATCGCCCACTTTCTCACAGATTGTCCGGAGCCTTTCCCTTTGGCTCTGAACTCCCGTCGTCTTCCTGTTTCCCAGAACTGTCGCCCTTCTGGATCGCAAACACGCGGCGGACCAGGCTATAGAAGCCGGCGCCGCCACCCAAAAACACTCCGATGACCGTGAAGACTGGAGAAGTGCTCAGCCAGCGATCGAGAAGAGCGCCAACGGCCACGAATACCAGGACGGTCAGGGCGTAAGCCCAACCGAGGCCGAGATAGGCACCGATCTTCCGCCGGTCCTCGTCCGGCAGCTGCATCTCAGCCTCTCTTTGATCGTCCGGTCTGTACTGTTTGCCGGTTGGGAGCGGCCGGAAGATAGTGTGAAGTCAGAATTATTTCAACCCACCCTTGACGCCCCTTTTTCGCTCTATCTACCTTGTTTTCGTGGACGTGGACAGACCCCCAACCATCGGGCCGCGGCTGGCCTCTCGAAGCCGATTTCGGCGACCAGTCCGGCGCTCGATCGACCCTCCGACTGACTACCAGCCTGTGAACTCAATTACGTTATTCTGGCCCGGCCGTTCTCCCCTACCTTGCGGGAGCTACTGCCGTGAAAGACGATAGAGCGATGATCGACCCTACCGGTTCCGGTGAGGAAACTGCAGGCGTCGGCACGTCAGCCGGCGAACTCTCCGATTCAGAGGACGTCCAACTCCTGGAGCGGCTGGCCGAGGCCCGCGCTCGTGTCGAATCCGAGGTGGCCAAACAGGTCGTCGGCCAGAAGGAGATCATCGAGGGCCTGCTAATCGCAGTTCTGGCGGGCGGGCACGCGCTGTTGGTGGGGGTCCCTGGCCTGGCGAAGACGCTGCTCGTGTCCAGTCTGGCACAGTCGCTGCGACTCAAGTTCAGCCGCATCCAGTTCACCCCCGATCTCATGCCGTCCGATATAACGGGCACCGAGATCATCGAGGAGAACGTCTCCACGGGGCGCCGAATGTTCCGATTCGTCCGTGGGCCAGTATTCGCGAACGTCGTGCTGGCCGACGAGATCAATCGGACCCCACCTAAGACTCAGGCGGCGCTACTCCAGGCCATGCAAGAGATGGAGGTGACCGTGGGCAGCGACACCTATGCCCTCGAACGCCCCTTCTTCGTTCTCGCCACCCAGAACCCCATCGAGCAGGAAGGCACATACCCGCTGCCCGAGGCGCAACTCGACCGTTTCATGCTGGAAGCGCGAATAACCTACCCTTCGCAGAGCGAGGAGGAGGAAGTCGCGAGCCGGACGACGACCGACCTCGTGGACGAAGTCGCCCCGGTCATGTCGGCGGCCGAGATCCTGGAGTTTCAAGGCCTGGTCCGCAGGGTCCCGGTCCCGCCCAGCATGATTCGGCTAGCGGTCCGCCTATGCAGGGCCAGCAGGCCCGAGGCCGGCGAGGCTCCCGACTTCATCCGTCGCTGGGTTAACTGGGGCGTGGGCCCTCGCGGAACCCAGCACCTGGTGCTGGCGGCCAAGGCTCGAGCCGCTCTCAACGGGCGAGCGATGCCTAACTTCGATGACATTCATGCGGTAGCGCTTCCGGTGCTCCGTCACCGCCTTGTGACCAACTTCGAGGCGGAGGCGGACGGACAAACCGCAGAGGGGATACTTCAGCAGTTGGTAGACCTCAGCCATGAGTGGACCTAGGTGATGCTTACGCCGACAGCCCCCGAAGAGCCTCCAAGTAGAAGCTACAGACCCGCTAGTCGCCGCTCGCGGCGAGGGGGTCACGCATGACCGTCGCGCTCGGCTTGATCGCTGTCGCCTTGGTGATGGTCGTTGCGACTTCGGCCACCGAGGTGGCCTTCTTCGCCTTTCCGCGCACGCGTGCCCAAGAACTCGAGGCCGCTGGCGGGCGCGGAGCGCGTCACCTGGAGTCACTGCGAGCCAAACCCGCCCCTCTACTGGCCGCTCTCTGGGCCGTTCGCGTGGTCGGTGCAGCCGTTGCCATCCTGTCGGCCATCGATGTGGCGGACCTGATACTCGCCGAATCGGCCATCGCCAGGATCGTCGCCGTTTGTCTGGCTATCCTCGTGATGGTGCTCGCCGAGTTCGCCGGAAAGACCCTGGGGCAGCGAGCCGGAGAGAGATTTTCACTGCTCGCAGCGACACCGCTCTGGGCGCTATCTCGTCTCCTGTTGCTGGTCACCTGGCCGGCGGCGTTGATATCCAAATTCTTGGCGCCGAAGGTCATGGAGGTCCTGCCGGGGCTGTCCGATCGCGAGATCCTCGACCTGGTCAGCCCCAGCGACGGCGAGCCTGTGATCGAAGAGCACGAGCGGCGGTTGATCGAGCGGGCTTTTCGCCTGGACCAGACGACTGCATACGATGTCATGACCCCACGCGTCGACATCGTCGCCTGGTCGGACACGCTGACCCTCGCAGAGATTGCATCTGACCTCCGCACGGTCCGCTACAGCCGCATCCCTCTCTACTGCGAGAGCATCGACAAGATCACGGGAGTACTCTACACCCGTGCTGCTTTTCAGGCTTTGATATCCGGTCTGCGAGATGTCGAACTGAAGGCGCTGGCGCGCGAACCGGTCTTCGTGCCTGGATCGGTGACGCTGGACAAGCTGCTCCTCGATTTCCAAGCACGCCGTATCCACATGGGGATCGTCATCGATGAGTACGGCGCAATCGACGGTCTCATCGCGCTGGAGGACATCCTCGAGGAACTCGTCGGGGAAATCGAGGACGAGAGCGATGTCCCTGAAGATCCTATCGTCCGTCTAAACAGAAACGTAATCCTCGTGGACGGGGGCGCTGACCTTCGCGAGATCAACCACTTCTTCAACACTACGCTCCCCCTCCTGGAGCATCGCTCGCTCAACGGGTACCTTCTGGACGTTTTCGGCCAGGTGCCTCAGCCGGGCGAGACGATCACAACCGAGGGTGTCTTGATCGAGGTCACGGCAGCAACGGATACTCAGGTGGTTCGGGCCAAGCTAACGCGGGTAGGGCCGGGTATGGCAGAGGAGGAGCCCAGACTGCGCTCAGCCGGGCAGGACGGCAGCTAAAGCCCGAGGATCTTGGTCGCGTACCAGGCCACCATATCGCCGCCCCACAGGTAGACCACAGCCGCCCCCACGGCCAGGAATACGCCGAAGGGCACTAACTTCTTCGTCTTCAGGCTGATGGGCCCGAAGATGACAGCGCCCACCGCCGAGCCCACAAAGATCGTTAGCAGCGAGTAGAGCGGTCCCAAGAAGGCCCCCACCATCGCCATCATCTTTATATCCCCACCGCCCAACGCCGGCTTCTTGAACGCCCACTCACCAACGACCGCTACCAAGTACATGACAGCGAACGACACAGCGGCTCCGACGAACGACATCAGCGGGGTGATGCCTCCTGGCGCGACCGACAACGCCAGACCAAGGAGAAGGCCGCCAAAGCTGAACTCGTCCGGGATGATGTACTCGCGCGCGTCCGTTATGGCGATTCCCAGCAACAACGTTCCAAATACCGCCGCCGAAAGAGCCTGCCACAGCCCATCGAAGTGAAGAAACGAACCGACCCATACCAGCGCCGTCGTCAACTCGATCAGCGGATATTGGATCGAGATCCCTGTCCCGCAGGTTCGGCAGCGCCCGCGCAACGCGACGTAGCTGAAGACCGGGATGTTCTCGTACCAGCTCAGCTGCCGCTTGCACGACGGGCAAGCGGACCTCGGGCGGAGTACGGATTGACCCGCCGGCAGGCGAAGGATACAGACGTTGAGAAACGATCCAATCGATAGCCCGAAGAACGCGGCGTAAGTCAAAATGATCGATTCGGACATGTAGTGCCTCGGTCGAGTATCGACGGTCAGTACGGATCAGGTGTCGCTACGCAGCACCACTCATGCGTTGCCGCGCAGGTTCGTGAGCAGCCGGTCGAGGAGTAGGGCGCCGGCAACCGCGACGTTCAACGAGTCCATACCTCCGGGCAACTCCACGGCCACTCGCCGATCACAATCCCCGCACACCTCCTCGGAGATGCCCGATGGCTCGTTACCCAAGATCAGCGCGAATCGGCCGCTCGCGGTCTCACCCCGGGCTGTCCGCTCGCCGCTCGGGTCGGCGCACAAGATGGTGTACTCTCGCTCGTGCAGCCAGGCTCGTACATCCCGCCACGCCTCACCTGATACCGGCACCCGAAAGATGGAACCTGCCGACGCACGAACAGCCTTTGGGCTCCAGTGATCTACCGTCCCCGGTAACGCCACGACCCAGTCCACGCCAAGGGCGTCAGCGGTCCGAAGTAACGTACCCAAGTTCCCCGGGTCCGCGACGCGGTCGAATACCAGGACCGCCGACGTGATGTCCGGTACGGTCTCAAACCCCGAGAGTGAACGCCGTGGTTCGCCTCCCACGGCCAGTACCCCCTGTGGAGTTTCCGTGTCGGCAAGCTGGCGCAGTTCGCGCTCATCCACATCGGCGTGGTCGAGTCCTCTCTGCTCAACGAGCTCGAGAAGTCGCCGACCCCTGTCCGTCTCCGCCAGCGCCGGCGAGCTGACCACCAGCCGCACCTCGACATCGCTGGCCAAGAGTTCCTCGACCAGCCTGATCCCCTCGGCCAGGAACGCTCCCTCTTCGCGCCGCTTCCGCGTTCGCAGCTTTCGGATGAGTTTCGACTGGTTCCGCGTGATCACTGACCGTCTTCCTGATCGGGAGCAGCGGAATCGACTAGCGCATAGACTGCAAATTCGGCGTTTCTGTAAACCTCGGCCAGGCGCTTGGGATCGGTCCGGACCAGTTCCTCCAGGAATCCATCCCCTTTTCTCACGATGACGTGCGAGGCGCCGACCGCGTCGTAAAATCTCCACACCTCATGACGATCGCTGGGTTGGTAGTTCACGGCGGTCCGTGCACCCGTGTAGTACGCCAGCACCCTCGGCTTGAAGAATACATACAAGTCCGCTGGATGCTGGCTGGTGCGAACGTAGTCGAACAGTTTAACTGCCTCGGGCTCGGAGATGCCGCTGCTCACCTCTCCGTAGTCTACTCGAGTGTAGGCCGCGGCATAGGACGCGAATACCAGCACAGCCATTACGGCCGTGATCCTCGCCGTGACGGCCGGGGCCATCCTCCCTCGCAGCGCGGTGAACCCTATTAGCGCATAGTAGAGATAGAGAGGGATGATCGGCACCAATAGACGAATTCCCTGGTAGAACGGCCACAATACAACTGGTGCAACGTAGACGGCGGTGAACACCTCCAGGATAGAGGGCCTTTCTCGCAGCTGCTGTCTGTAACCGTAGATGGCCAGGAGCGTCACGAGCAGCCAGACAGCCACCGCCACTCCGTTTAGGTATCCGTTCCAGAAGAGACCCTTCAACGAGAAGGTGTACTCGAAGAAGTTGCCTACGACGCGGGCGGGATCGAAACGAAACACCGTCAGGTACCCTTCGTTCACACCTGAGATCGATCGCTGAATCGCCAGCAGCACCACGGCGACGAGCGAGGCTGCCGCGGAATGCAGAGGAAATCTACGGTGCATCAGGACCTCGTAGACGACCAAGGTAGGGATCAGCGTTATCCCTAAGTTTCGTGTGGCCGTCGCGATGTACGTCACCACTCCAACCGCCAACGTCAACCCAACCGTCCTGGCGCGCGACGACTCGTCTGCCTCCTCGACCTCGGCCAACCAAAGAGTCAGCCAGACGAAGAACGCAAACGGGATATCGGAAAGCACCTGGTCTTTGAAATCCCAGAAGTAAGGGCTCAGCCCAAGCACCAGCAGTATCAGGGCCACCTTCTCTGTGGGCAGGCGCCGACGAAGTACGCTTCCGACTGCCACCAAGAATAGCATGAAGAAGACGACGACCCCCGCCTTCATGATCGTCAGGCCCGGCCCTTTTCCCACGAGAGATAGCGCGGCCAAGAAGAGCGGAAAAACCGGAGGATAAGCGGGCGGCCCGACAATCTCAGACGCCTCGTGTGGCACAAATGGTGTCTCGGCGTAGGGGCGACCCGATGAGATATTCTCAGCATGCTGCAGGAACATGCTGAAATCGCCACCCCAGTCGTGCCCGTCCCTGATCGTGAGCAGATAGAATCCACCCACCCCGAGAACGATCACCAGGGGAAGGAAGAGCTCCTTGCGATCTCCCCAGATCGGTTTCAGCTTCGCCAATTGAATGTTGCCTCCTTCGAGCCTAATAGTGGGAGGCGGGCCGCGCTCGTGAAAGGGAGGACAATGACCGAAAGACGCGTAGCCCTGACCATCGCCGGCAGCGACAGCGGTGGCGGAGCGGGCATCCAGGCGGACCTCAAGACCTTTCACGCCTTCGGCGTTTTTGGCACGTCGGCGATCACCGCGATCACCGCCCAGAACACATTGGGCGTGAGGGCGATACAGAAGGTCGAACCCGAAATCGTGGCTGATCAGATCCGAGCCGTGGCCGAGGATCTGAAGCCCGCGGCGGCCAAGACGGGCATGCTCGCGGACGCTCCCATCGTCGAAGCCGTAGCTGGGACGCTCGTCGAGGTCGACGTGCGGCGTCTCGTCCTCGACCCCGTGATGGTGGCAAAGAGCGGGGATTCGCTCCTTCAAGATGACGCCGTCAGTGCGTTGACCACCGTCCTTCTTCCGCTGGCCGAGATCGTGACGCCCAACCTTCCCGAGGCGGCGATTCTCGCCGGCCGATCCGTCGAGACCGTGGAGGACATGAAGGCCGCGGCAGAGGTGATTCTCGACAAGGGCGCCCAGTCCGTACTGCTGAAGGGCGGCCACCTGCCCGGCGACACCCTGGTCGATGTGTTCTTCGACGGCTCGGATTGGTGCGAGTGGAGCGACTCGCGCCTGGACACCCGTCATACACACGGGACAGGTTGCACGCTGTCGGCCGCGATTTGTGCTGGATTGGCTCTGGGGCACTCACGCGTCGATGCGGTCGCTCGCGCCCGGGACTACACCCGGCGCGCCATCGAATCGGCTCCGCGATTGGGCGCCGGCCACGGTCCGCTGGACCACTGGGCCACGAGCCACAGCTAAGCCGACAGCCAGCAGCCGACGTCGGACGGGCGCGTGTTGGGAGTCTTTCGCTGAGTTTTCCGTCGAGAGTTCACAACCGGCTGTCGGCTATCGGCTGTCGCGCCGGACGTCGACGGTCGTCCGCTCCGTTTACGACGCGGGTGTCATACCCAATAGCGATGGGATCGAATCTCGTCGCGGTCGATGCGGCGCCCTTCCCTCTTGGCATCCACCAGTTGGGGTCGCTCGAATAGCTTGACCAGCGCCAGCCCCGCAACGAACCCCCCGATATGCGCCCAGACCGCGATGCCGCTCGTGTAACCACCCAGCTGCCCGATACCCATCAACAGCTGTATGACGATCCAATACCCCAGCACGACGTAGGCTCGCAATGAGAAGATCCAAAACGGCGGGAAGAAGACGTGTACCCGCACGTGTGGGTAGAGGACTATGTAGGCCCCCATCACTCCGCTTATAGCGCCCGAAGCCCCCACCGTCGGCATGCCCGACGCAGGATTGAGAAAAACGTGTGCGCCTGCCGCTACGAGCCCGCACAGAAGATAGAACACGAGGAACCGCACGTGGCCCATGGAATCTTCGATGTTGTTACCAAAGACCCACATGAACAGCATGTTGCTGATCAGGTGTAGCCAGCCTCCGTGCATGAACATGGAAGTCAACAGGGCGCCCCACGTGATTCCACCCACGGGACAAACCGCGGGGCCCTGCAGCGTCTCGCGGGTGAGTTCGACGGGAACGAGGCCGTATTCGCAGACCGATGGCTGGAGGTTAGCCCCCATGCCCTGAACGAAGACCCACGCCGCCACGTTGGCGATGATCAGGCCGACCGTGATGATCGGTGTCAACTCGGCCGGATTCTCATCCTTGAAGGGGAACATTTCGAAGCGAACCTATGGCGGGCCGCTCATAGCCGCAACCGGATATCCGGCCCTGCCGCTTTGGCATAGCAGGCCTCGAACGCAGCCAGATTGTCGGTATTTCCTGGCTATCCGGGAGTATCTGACTGGCACGAGGGTTGCACTTCCAACCTGCGGACTATAGTTGGCGCGCGCCTCGCCGGGGCACGTCTGCCGGGCCGACGAGGCGGCGCTTGAGTTCATCCTAGACAATCGAGAGCAGCGATGGCTAAAGACAATGGGAAGATAATCGGCATCGACCTGGGTACGACCAACTCGGTGGTGGCGGTGATCGAGGGCGGCGACCCCGTGGTGATCCCCAACCAGGAGGGGTCGCGTACTACCCCGTCCGTCGTCGGGTTCACCAAGGATGGCGAGCGGCTAGTTGGGCAGGTGGCGAAACGCCAGGCGATCACCAACCCCGAGAAGACGGTCTACTCGATCAAGCGCTTCATGGGCTGCACCTGCGACGAGTTGAAGACAGAGCTCGACCGGGTACCGTACAAGGTCATTTGCGACGAGAAGAACAGACCTTTCGTCGACATCGACGGCACGCGCCACTCGCCGCCGGAGATCTCGGCCATGGTGCTCCAGAAGATGAAGCAGACGGCTGAGGACTATCTCGGCCAGCCTGTCACCCGGGCGGTTGTCACGGTTCCCGCCTATTTCAACGATTCACAGCGGCAGGCCACGAAGGACGCGGGCAAGATCGCGGGACTCGAGGTCATGAGAATTTTGAACGAGCCGACAGCCGCTTCGCTGGCTTACGGCTTGGAGAAGAAGAAGGACGAAACCATCGCGGTCTTCGACCTGGGCGGGGGAACGTACGACATAACGGTCCTCGAGCTGGGAGAAGGCGTCTTCGAGGTGAAGTCGACCAACGGTGATACCCACCTCGGTGGTGACGACCTGGACGAGCGCATCATCCAGTGGCTGGTGGCCGAGTTCAAGAAAGACCAGGCGATCGACCTGTCGAAGGATCCCATGGCGCTCCAGCGCTTGAAGGAAGCCGCCGAGAAGGCGAAGTGCGAGCTTTCCACGACGATGGAGACCGACATCAACCTGCCGTTCGTGACGGCCGATCAGTCGGGCCCCAAACACCTGAACATCCGCCTGACGCGAGCCAAGTTCGAGCAGCTGGTGGAAGACCTGATCGAGCGGATAATTCCGCCGATGCAGAAGGCGCTGGAAGATGCGAAGCTGAAGCCGGAGAACATCGACGAGGTGATCCTCGTAGGTGGCTCCACCCGGATTCCGAAGGTCCAGGAGGTCGTTCGCGAGTTCTTCGGAAAAGACCCGCATAAGGGCGTGAACCCGGACGAAGTCGTCGGAATCGGCGCCGCAATTCAGGCCGGCGTGTTGGCGGGCGAGGTCAGCGAGGTGCTGTTGCTGGACGTCGAGCCGCTATCGCTGGGTATCGAGACACTGGGCGGTGTGATGACGACGCTGATTCCGCGGAATACCACCATCCCGACCAAGAAGATGGAGGTGTTCTCAACCGCCGAAGACACCCAGACCACGGTGGACATCCACGTGCTTCAGGGCGAACGGCCCATGGCCGTTGGCAACAAGACGATCGGCCGTTTCCAGTTGACGGGCATACCGCCGGCTCCGCGAGGCGTTCCTCAGATCGAGGTCACCTTCGATATCGATGCCAACGGCATTCTGCACGTTTCGGCAAAGGACCGCGCGACCTCGAAGGAACAATCGATCCGCATCGAGGCGACCTCGGGCCTCAGCGACTCCGAGATCGACAAGATGGTGGCCGACGCTGAGGAACACTCCAAGGACGATCAGGCCGCCCGCGAGCTCGTCGAGTTGCGTAACAAGCTCGACACTCTCGTTTACCGGGTCGAGAAGGACTCGGCCGAGTGGGCCGAAAAGCTAGACGAGGACACCCAGAAGCGCCTCGATGAGGCCCTGGAGGGCGCCAAGAAGGGCCTGAAGGAAAGCCAGGAGCAGCAGGAGCTGAACCAGGTCCACGACGAGCTGATGCAGGCGTTCTCTGCGGCCGGTCAGAAGCTGTACGAGGCCCAAGCCGCCGCCGCGGGCGAGACGGCCGAAGCCGCTGGGGCCGAGGCGGGTCCTGGCGCCGCCGAGGGCGAAGGGGAGCCCGAGGTAGTCGAGGCAGACTACGAGATCGTAGAAGAGGACAAGGAGGCGTAAAGCGTGGCGAACGGTTAGCTACACATGTGCGTCCAATATCGGGGCCCTGGATACGGGGCGCTGAGTCTGTACTATATAGTATGTGGCTGATTTCGAGCCTGGCTTGCCCGTCAGCGGGTCCTCTGACCACGCTGCGGTCTCCGGGAGCCCTAGAGATCGAGACAGGAGAATGAGGATAACGGCATGAGTGATCCACTTCGCAGCAAGCTGAAGATCGTGGCATATACTTCCATCGCATTGGTCCTCGCGCTGGGACTAGCTTCCGGGTTCCGCTGGGTAAAGGGCGGCGATGTCATCAACCTGGCGGCAGCACAGCCCGAGCTTGTCCCGTCCAGCACGACGGCCAGTTCCAACGCTGAGCCGACCGAACAAGGCACCATTCCCGCGAGTTACGAGGCGCTGGCCGAGGCCAGTCGCGCTCTTGTCGGTGTCGTCGACGCCGTGAAGCCCGCTGTCGTATCCATCTCCAGCTTTGGCACTCTCCAAAGGCAGCGGTTGCCGCGTGGCTTCGAGGACCTATTCGGAGAGACTCACCCAGAGGTCCCTGATTCGCCCTTCGATGCACCTCTCGGTAGAGGGTCCGGCTTCGTAGTCTCTGAGGACGGCCTCATCATGACGAACAATCACGTCGTGGCCATGGCCGAGAGGATCGAGGTCGAATTGGCCGACGGTCGAGTCTTCCCGGGAGAGTTGGTCGGGCGCGATCCAACCACCGACATCGCCCTGGTCAGAATCGACGCGACGGGCCTTCAGGCCGTGAAGTTCGGTGATCCGGATCAGACCGCGGTGGGCGAGTTCGTCGTCGCGATCGGGAATCCCGGAACGGCGTTGGGCTCCGAACTGCCCTTCACGGTCACCGCCGGTATCGTGAGCGCCAAGGGGCGGAATACGAACATCATCCAGCAGTCGGCTCGATCGAATTACGCCATCGAAGACATGATCCAGACCGACGCCGTCATCAACCCGGGTAATTCGGGGGGCCCGCTGGTCAACTACCGCGGTGAAGTCATCGGTATTAATACCGCGATTCAGAGTACAACAGGGTTCTACCAGGGCTACGGATTCGCCATCCCGGTCAGCCTGGCCCAAGACGTGATGGAGGACCTGCTCGAGTACGGCCACGTCCGTAGGGCAGCGCTGCGAGTCTCCGTTACAGCCCCCAGTCGGGATGACGCAAAGGCCTTTGGGCTGCCGAACCAGAAGGGCGCGATCGTCCAGGACTTCCCGCCGTCCAGTCCGGCCGAGAGAGCGGGAATCCAGCCCGGTGACGTAATCGTCGCTATCAACGGCAGGGCTGTGGAGCGCGTCGGTCAGCTTCAGCGAACCGTTGCGTCCTACGAGCCCGGCGAGAAGGTCGACGTCGAGGTGATTCGATTTGGCAAGCGAATGATCATCAGCGTCAAGCTCGCCGAAGCCGAGATCCCGCAGATCGAATCGGCACCGGTGGAGGTTGCCAGCCGCCCCGGAGATATGCTGATCGGCGTCGAGGTCAGCGAGGTGAGTCCGCGGTTGTTTCAGCAGAACTGGGAGTACGTGCCCAGTGACGCAGTGAAAGGCGTCATGGTCACCAACGTCAAGCGCTTTGGGCCTGCCTGGAATGCCCAACTGGGCCCACCCTGGCTGATCCAGAGCGTCAACGGTATGACCATCGAGAGCGTCGAGGACTTCGACAACGCACTCTCGAAAGTCGAGCCCGGCGACGTTGTCACAATACAAGCCGTGATCCCTGACGGCGACGGTGGCTTGCAGCACAGGTTCTTCAACATGACGGTCCCCGAGAGGGACTAAAGCACCGAGGGTGGTGGCCGCCAACCTGGCTCGCCACCACCCTTTTCTTTCCTTGACCTTCTCCGCCTTTCGGGTAAAGTAAGTAACGGCCTGACCGCTCCTGCGAAAGTGGCGGAACCGGTAGACGCGCCAGCCTTAGGAGCTGGTGGCCATTGGCCGTGGGGGTTCGAGTCCCCCCTTTCGCATCCCAGTACCCAGAGGAACCGCACCAAGGCAATTTAAGTGTCCCAAACTACAACTAACTTGCAGATCTCGGTCGACGAGCCCAAGGCCTGGAACCGCAAACTGGTCATCACCGTACCGGCTGGACGGGTCAAGACCGAGCGGTCGAAGGTGACCAAGCAGCTCGCCAAACGGGTGAAGATGCCCGGGTTTAGGAAGGGCAAGGTTCCCACCGATCGGATCGAATCGCGATACGGCCCGGACATAGACCGTGAGACGCAGCAACAGCTAATCGACGCCGCTTTCCGTCAGGCGATCAAGGAAAAGGAGCTGGATCCCATCTCCGAGCCGCGGGTCGCCAACGTGAGCTACGACAGGGAAAGCGAGTTCACCTTTGAGGTCAGTTTCGATATCCAACCGGAGATCAAGTTGGCTCGGCTGGGGGGTTTTCGGCTCAATCGACCCGAGATCTCCGTGGGCGAAGCGGAGATCGAAGAGC
Source organism: Gemmatimonadota bacterium (assembly GCA_039589995.1). Classification (GTDB taxonomy): domain Bacteria; phylum Gemmatimonadota; class Gemmatimonadetes; order Palauibacterales; family KS3-K002; genus JBDHGH01. The sequence goes on from JBDHGH010000032.1 coordinate 15,485, forward strand.
AACTCGTCGCACTCCAAAAGCAGCAAGCGCTCTGGAAGCCGGTCGAGCGGCGGCCCGTCACCGGCGATACGGTAGAGGTCGAGATTACGCCCCTGGACTCTGGGGATGGCGCGACCCAAGAGGCGCGTGAATACAAATTCGCGCTCGGGGAAGGTCAAGCGATCCAGGAGGTCGAGGCTGCGATCATGACGCTCGATCCGGGTAGCGCCGACGATTTCGAGATCGGATTCCCGGACGACTTTCCGGACGAGAGCCAACGTGGTACGTCTCAGAATCTGAGGATCGATTTGCGCCAGGTACTCGAGCAAGAGCTGCCAACGCTGGACGACGAGTTTGCCAAGTCGGTGGGTGACCTCGAGAGTCTGGAAGCTCTGAAGGATGCCGTCTCCGCCGACCTGCTTCGCTACAAGGAGCACGAGGTCCAAGCTCAACTCGATCAGACGATTGTCGCCCAGGTCATCGAGGCGAACCCCTTCGAGGTCCCGGGATCGATGGTAGACCGATACGCGGCCGCCCTGGTTGGACAACCGCCAGAGGGCACGGACCCTGACCTGGTCACCAAGGCCCTGGAAGAGGCACGTCCGTCGGCCGAGTGGGGTATCAAACGTACCCTGGTTATCCAGCAGATCGCGGCCGACCAGGGGTTCGAGGCGACGAAGGAGGAGGTCCAGAAGCGCGTGGAGGACATCGCCAAGGCTGCGGGCCGGCCGGTTGGAGAGATCCGGGGTCGCCTGGCCAAGAGTGGAGAACTGCGCGACCTCGAGCACAGAATCACCGAGCAGAAGGTCTTCGAGTTTCTCAGGGAACAGTCAGAGATCGAGGTCGGATCTTAGATCCGACAACATCCAGCTAATAAGGAGCGAGGCCCCCACATGTCGCCATACGCGCCCTACGTAATCGAGCGCTCCAGCCGCGGTGAAAAGGTCTACGACATCTTCTCGCGGCTGCTAATGGATCGGATCGTATTCCTTGGCTCACCCATCAACGACGAAGTAGCGAACATATTGATCGCACAGCTTCTCTTCCTCCAGGCGGAGAACGCGGAGAAAGATGTTTACCTGTACATCAATTGTCCGGGCGGTGGCGTCTATGCGGGCCTCGCGATCTACGACACCATCCAGTTCATGACGGCACCGGTGTCGACGATCTGCATGGGCATGGCCGCGTCGATGGGGGCTCTGCTGCTCGCTGCAGGCACGAAGGGGAAACGATCGGCCCTGCCGAACTCGCGGATCATGATCCATCAGCCCTCCGGCGGATCACAGGGGACGGCTTCCGACATCGAGATTCAGGCCAAAGAGATCCTCTACGCGCGCGAGCGGATCAACGAGATACTGTCCGACCATACGAGTCAGTCGATCGAGCAGGTCGCCGAAGATGCCGACCGAGATCGTTTCATGTCTCCGCACGAGGCGGTTGAATACGGCCTGATCGACCAGGTCATCACGACACAGGGCGACGTTGCCGGAGATAACGGCAAGGAGTAGGTGAGGAGGCTTAGATGACGACACCCAGCGACAAACACCTGCGTTGCTCCTTCTGCGGGAAGTCGAAGGAGAGTGTCAAGAAGTTCATCTCGGGTCCGAATGTCTACATCTGCAACGAGTGCATCTCGCTCTGCAACGAAATACTGGCCGAGGAGGAAGAGCGGTCGGCTGCGGATACGATTACCCATATCCCCAGGCCGGTAGACATCAAGGACACCCTCGATCAGTACGTTATCGGCCAGAACAAGGCAAAGAAATCCCTCTCCGTTGCCGTTTACAATCACTACAAGCGAATCAACAACCAGGGCCTGGTCGAGGATGTCGAGATCGAAAAATCGAACATCCTCTTGATTGGACCGACGGGAGTCGGGAAGACGCTGCTGGCTCGCACGCTGGCGCGACTTCTCGATGTGCCCTTCACGATCGCCGACGCGACGACGTTGACCGAGGCCGGGTACGTTGGCGAGGATGTCGAGAACATCCTGGTCCAACTGCTGCAGGCCGGCGACTACAACATCGCGGAGTCGGAACGCGGCATCGTCTACGTCGACGAAATCGACAAGATCGCACGCAAATCCGAGAACCCGTCGATCACTCGCGACGTATCGGGCGAAGGCGTCCAGCAAGCTCTGCTCAAGATACTGGAAGGCACCGTAGCCAACGTGCCGCCCCAAGGCGGCCGCAAGCATCCCCAGCAAGAGTACATCCAGATCGACACGGGCAACATCCTGTTCATCTGCGGCGGCGCCTTCTCGGGCCTGGAGAAGATAATCGAATCGCGTATTGGGACACGGCAGATCGGCTTTGGGCGCAGCCAGGAGAACCTCGCTAAGGCTGGTATCGATACCTCCGACGATTCTTACAACGCGTTCCGATACGTCGAGCCCGAGGACCTGGTCCGCTACGGCTTGATCCCAGAGCTTGTCGGCCGCTTGCCCGTGCTTGTCGCCCTCGACGAGCTTGACGAAGAAGCCCTCGTGGAAATCCTCCGCGCGCCGAAGAACGCTTTGACCAAGCAATACCAGAAGATGGTCGAGCTCGAGGACCTCCATCTGACATTTGAGCCCGAGGCCCTCCGCGCCATCGCCAGGAAGGCGATCGACCGCGGGTCCGGCGCTCGGGGATTGCGTGCCATCATCGAAGAGCTAATGCTCGACCTCATGTTCGAGTTGCCTTCTCGAAGCGACATAGTCGAAGTCGTGATCACCAAGGAGTGCGTCGAAGACAAGTCGGCCCCGATTCTCATCATGGAGCCGGACACACAGCGAAAAGAGGCCTGAGGCCACTATCCCCTACCCAAAATGACAAAACTGACTTCCCGCACCGTGTTGATCACCGCCGCGGCTATGCTCGCCTCGGCCTGTTCCGGATCGCCGCCGCCGGACGAGGCCGCACCTACCCAGAGCGCGGATGCGAACGAGCTGCCGCCTCCTGGTTACGGGACGCTCCGCCAAGACGATTTTACAATTCCGCTGGTCGCTGCGAATAGGCTACAGATCAAGGTGACGCCGTTGGCGGAGGGCGTGATACGACTGGCCGCGCCCGATACCTACAACCGCCTGCACGGTATGGTCGCCTCGCGGTCCGACAGGATCCAGCGAATGGCCCAAACGAACGGAATCCGGGGCGAGCCAAAGGTGTTTCTAGTTTCGTTTTTCACCTACGACCAGCAGGTCGCCTACGACCCATCGGCGGTACAGATTCTCAACCAGGGGATCATCTATTTTCAGAGGGGGATTATCCCGCTCACTCCCGATTGGGGTCGGGAGCAGGTCAAGCAGCAGGAGGTCCAGTCGGCGCTTTACATGTTCGATTCGGCTATCGATCTGGAAGTGCTGACGGAAGTGCAGTACAACAATTCGCGGTCCATGGCATGGTCCCGCATTATTCGGGTACTCCAAGCCGAGCGCGGACGCGTGATAAGCCGCGCGAAGGGTTAGCGCTAGATCAGGATTCGATCTCGTACTCTTTGAGCTTCCGGTAAAGAGTCCGTTCCCCGATCCCCAGCTTCTCGGAAGCGCGTCGGCGATTGCCGCCCACAGCTCGTAGAGTCGCGATGATCGCGGCGCGTTCGAGATCCTCCATTGTCATCCCAGGACGGAAATAGATGGCGTCCTCGTCCCTTTCCCCTGCTGCCACCCCAGGCACTGCCTCAGCCGGCTCTGCTTCAGCCGCGTCCACATCCTCGATCTCTCGCAATGGCGCTTCGGGAGCGACTCGTGGAACGTCCACGACCTTCGCCTCCCGTGCCCCGGTCAGCTCGGGGTGCCGCTGCATGTACCGCTCGAACTCGCGGCGCAAATCCTCAACATCGAACTTCAGGTCCACGAGCGTCCGGAAGACGTAGTCCATCTCTGGCAAACGAGCCGCTCCAGCGACGTCCGTAGAGGGTACGATCGGAGGGGACGCGACCATGGGTGTGGGCAGCGCGGGCTCGGCGCCACGCCTGACCTCTGGAGGGATATCCACCGACCGAATGGTCGCACCCGGCGCGAGCACCACCATGGACTCCACCAGGTTTCGCAGCTCGCGCACGTTGCCCGGCCAGTCGTAGCGCACGAGGATATCCATCGAGTCCGGCGCTATCCCCTTGAATTCCTTGCGATGCTCTTGGCTGAATTCACGAATGAACTCGTGCACCAGCAGCGGGATGTCCTCACGCCGGTCCCGCAGCGGCGGCATGTGGATGCGCAGGACGTTCAGCCGATAGTAGAGGTCGCGACGGAATTCGCCCAGATCAACGGCCTGTCTCAGATCACGATTTGTAGCTGCGATCACGCGGACGTTGACCCTGATCGACTCACTGCCGCCCACGCGCATGAATTCCCTTTCCTCCAGCACGCGAAGCAGCCGCGTCTGCGGGCCGCGAGGCATCTCGGCGATCTCGTCCAGGAAGATCGTCCCCCCGTTGGCCAACTCGAACATGCCCTTTCGCAGAGAACTAGCCCCGGTGAACGCCCCCTTCTCATGGCCAAACAGCTCGGACTCCAGCAACGTCTCGGGCAGTGCCGCGATGTTGACGGCTATAAAGGCCTTGCCGCGACGTGCGGACAGCTTGTGCAAGCCTCGAGCGACCAGCTCCTTCCCCGTGCCGCTCTCGCCGGTGATGAGCACCGTGGATCCCACCGGAGCGATCTGCGCGATGCTCTCGACGACCTCTTCGATCGCCTCCGAGTTGCCGACGATTCCCAGCTCGGTCTGCAGGCGTTTGCGACGGATCAGGCGGTGTGTGGCGAGGAGAATCTCCTCGGTGTCGATCGGTTTGAAATAGTGGGCGTCGATCCCCAACTGCGCTGTCAGTTCGGCTGGCACGTACTCACCGGCATCGAATAACCCGACGACCGGCATGTGGGGGGCCCTCTCGGATGCATCCGCAACCAGCGCGCTGGTCTCCTCGTTCAAGATTGCGCCGGTCAGGATCAGAGCGACCTCTCCGTCCTCGACCAATTCGAGGCTCGCGCTGATGTCCGGTGGTCCCGAGACGAAGCGAATTACGTCGTCCGGCTCGAACGCCGACTGCAACTGGCGCGCGGCTTCCAGGTCAACGGTGCTTATCAGAATGTTCGCCATAGACCGATGCGGTTAGGCACAGCTGTCTTCGCCGGAGACGACTCGTGAAAGTCAACCATGTTCGGTGCGCCCGCCCAGCAGGTCGACGGCATGCGGGACGACCTTCTCGAGGACCTCCAGGCCACTTTGTACCCCACGGGCGCTTCCTGGCAGGTTCACGACAAGGCTGCGGCCGCGGATCCCGGCGCAGCCTCGGCTCAACATGGCGTACGGTGTATCGCGTATGCCGTAGGCACGCAAGGCCTCTGCCACCCCCGGCGCGGATCGCTGCAATATCGGGGACGTCGCCTCGGGCGTGACATCGCGGGGGCCGAACCCGGTACCGCCCAGCGTCAGGATGAGATCGATATCGCCGCCGTCCGCCCAGGCGACAATGGCAGCGGAGATGTCCTCGGTCTCGTCGGCCACGGTCGAGTGCACCACCAGAGTCCATCCGCAACGTGCGACCCACTCGACGGCGGCCTTGCCGGAACTGTCGTCGCGATGACCGCTTGCGACCCCGTCGCTGACCGTCAGAAGCGCAACGCGGATCACCGCTTGATCGAGCCTTCCTTGTAGAACGGCATCCGCATCACCTCGGCGTGCATGGCCCGGTCCCGGATCATGACCTCGATTTCCGTATCCGGCGTGGCCAGGTCCTTGGGTAGGTATCCGGTTCCGATCCCGTGCCCGACACTCGGACCCACCGTTCCGCTGCGTACCGTACCTACGGGTTCGCCCGAGTGACGGATCTCGTAGCCTGGACGCGGGAAGCCACGCTGTTTGAGGGCGAAGCCGCACAGCTTTCGGTCGATCCCTCGTGTTTTCTGACTGACCAGCGCGTCACGCCCGACGAACTCACCCTTGTCCAGCTTCACCGTCCAACCGAGGCCCGCTTCCAACGGCGTGGTCTCTTCGTCGATGTCGTTCCCGTAGAGGGCGTAGCCCATCTCGAGGCGAAGCGTGTCCCGCGCTCCCAGCCCTACCGGCTTCAGCGCATCGCCTCCGGCACTCATTAGTGCCTCCCAGAGGACGACCGCGGAACCGGGGGAACAGTAGAGCTCGAAACCGTCCTCTCCGGTGTACCCGGTACGACTGATTACACAGCCCTCGCCTGCAACGGTCCCCTCGTCGAAGTGATAGTAACCGATCGCCGAAGTTTCTCGGTCACAGAGCGGCGCCAGTATCGACTCGCCGTTGGGTCCCTGCAGCGCCAGCAACGCCACTTCATCGCTCTCGTCGATCAACTCGAGGTCCGCAGCCCCATACTCATCCAGGCAACGTCTGACCCAATTGAAGTCCTTGTCCATGTTTGCGGCGTTGACGACCAGGCGAATCCAATCGGCGAACCTGTAGATCAAAAGGTCGTCGATGATCCCACCGTCTCCGTTGCACATGACGGCGTACTGAGCCTGGCCAGGCTTCAATTGCGAGACGTCGTTCGCCACGACGTAGTTGACGAATCCTGTCGCATCGTCACCGCGGACAGCGAACTCGCCCATGTGCGAGACATCGAACAGCCCTGCGCTCTCCCTGACGGCTTGATGCTCTTTCGACACTCCGTCCGGGTACTGGACTGGCATCTCATAGCCGGCGAACGGGATCAGCTTGCCCCCCAGCTTGACGTGTTCCTCGTATAGCGGCGTTCTCTTGAGTTTCTCAGCCATCGATTCCCTCTGACATCAGTCTGACGAGTAGCGCCTTCTGTGCGTGCAGCCGATTCTCCGCCTCGTCCCAAACGCGACTGCGTGGTCCGTCGATTACGGAGCCCTCCACCTCTTCCCCGCGATGCGCTGGAAGACAGTGAAGGAATATTGAAGCGGAAGCGGTCTTCGCCATCATCGAATCCGTGATCGTGTACCCCTCGAAAGCCTTTAGCCTGGCTTTTGCCTCTTCTTCCTGGCCCATCGACGCCCAAACATCCGTTGATACGACGTGTGCACCTTCCACTGCCTCGCCCGGGTCGCGGTACAGCGCCACGGAGGTTGCGCCCTTGGCCGCATCGAGGATCTCTGGATCCGGGTCATATCCTTCCGGGCAGGCCAATCTCAACTCGAACCCGAAGGTCCTGGCCGAGTTCAGCCACGAGTTAGCCATGTTGTTGCCGTCTCCGACCCACGCAATCCTGAGGGCCGACAAGTCCCGCCCAAACTCTTCCCTCACCGTCATGAGATCTGCGAGCAGTTGGCAGGGGTGCAGAAGGTCTGTCAGCCCGTTTACCACCGGGATCGTCGAATGCTCGGCCAGTTGCTCGACCTCCGAGTGCGCGAACGTCCGGATCATGATCCCGTCTACGTAGCGGGACAGCACGCGCGCTGTGTCGGCGATCGTCTCACCACGACCCAGCTGAAGGTCCTGGTTAGAAAGGAACAGGGCGTGGCCGCCCAACTGGAAGGTCCCGACTTCGAAGGACACCCGCGTCCGGGTGGACCGCTTCATGAATAGCATAGCCAGCGTCTTGCCCGACAACGGCGCCCCCTTCAACTCTCCGCTCTTCAAGCGCCCCGCTAGGTCGAAGAGGCCTTCGATCTCCGTCCGGCTGAAATCGGTGACCGCCAGAAAATCACGCTTCTCAGGTTGCCCCACAGGCTCACCTCGCTCTCGTATCAGGTTTCCGGTGTCCAGCCGACTGCCAATTTAGCAGATATTGAGGGGGGTGCCAGTAGAGAGGACAAGAAAAGGGCCCCAGAAGGGGCCCAGCGGTCCAAAGGCCTGGTTGTTTGTCCTCTATAATATGTAGCGTCGGAGATCCTCGTCCTTGACGACCTTTGCCAGCCGGTCACGAACGAGTTCTTCGTCCACGACGACTCCGTCCGTCCCCTTCTCGGGCAGATCGAACATGATATCCTCGAGCAGCGTGGTCAGGACGGTGTGGAGCCTTCTGGCGCCTATGTTCTCCATACGGTGATTGACGTCAGCCGCGATTCGGGCGATCTCAGCGACCCCGCTGTCCAGGAACTCCAGGGAGGCGCCCTCCGTCTCGATCAACGCCCGGTACTGGGTCAGCAGGGCATTCTTGGGTTCGGTGAGAATCCTTACAAAGTCCCCTTCGGTCAGCGAGGCCAGCTCGACCCGGATCGGAAACCGGCCCTGGAGCTCGGGGATCAGGTCAGACGGCTTGGAAGTGTGGAAGGCGCCCGCCGCGATGAACAGGATGTGATCGGTCCGGACCATTCCATACTTCGTCTGAACGTTGGAGCCTTCTACGATCGGCAGAAGATCACGCTGAACCCCACCGCGCGAGACGTCCGGCCCTCCGACGCCTCCGCGCTCGTTGGCGATCTTGTCGATTTCGTCGAGGAATACGATCCCCATCTGTTCCACGCGATCGAGGGCCTCGTTGACCACATCGTCCATGTCGATGAGCTTATCCATCTCGTCAGCCAGCAGAACGCGACGGGCTTCCGAGACCGTGACCGAACGCCGCTTGCTCCGCTTGGGCATCATGTCCTGGAGCATCTCACTAACGTTGTAGTCCATCCCCTCCATGCCCGGAAACTCGACGACCGGAAAACTCGACTGAGTCACTTCGATCTCGATTTCCTTGCTTTCCATCTTGCCGTCGCGCAAAAGCCCGCGGAGTTTTTCCCGCGTACGCTGGCGCCGCTCTTTCCGGCGCTCTTCGTCTTCGCCGTCGGTTTCTGGCCTGTGGTCAACGGCGTCGCCGCGCGGCGACACGACGAAACCCGGGGGTGAAGCAGGCTTCTCGACCGTGTCGGGGAGGAGCAGATCCAAGAGGCGCTCCTCGACACGCTCCTCGGCGATCTCCTGGACCTCATCTTCCCTGTCGTTCCGCACCATGTTGACGGCGATGTCGGCGAGATCTCGCACCATGGACTCAACGTCGCGGCCGACATATCCGACCTCGGTGAACTTAGAGGCTTCGACCTTGATGAAGGGTGCTCCGGCGAGGCGCGCCAGGCGACGCGCGATTTCGGTCTTTCCCACACCTGTGGGTCCGATCATGACGATGTTGTTTGGAACGATCTCGTCTCGAAGGTCCTCCACGACTTGCTGACGCCTCCAGCGATTCCTGAGGGCGATGGCCACAGCTTTCTTCGCCGCGTCCTGAGCGACAACGTACTTGTCCAACTCGGCTACGATCTGCCGAGGGGTCAGTTCATCGTGAATCGCCGGTCGACCGCCGCGCGTATCGTCCAGCGAGTTATCGAGTGGCTGGGATGTTAGTGAATCATTCATGAATTCTTCGACTCAAGCTCCAAAACGGTGATGTGCGTATTTGAGTATATGCATATCTCACCGGCGACCTGCAGGCTTTGATTGACAATCTCGGGCGCCGAGAGATCGGAGTTCTCGCAAAGAGCCCGCGCGGCGGCGAGAGCCATGGGGCCACCACTTCCGATTGCCACAATTCCGTCGTCCGGCTCGATCACTTCTCCACTGCCGGAGAGAAGAAACGAGTGCTGCAGATCGGAGACGGCCAGCAACGCTTCCAGTCGACGCAGGACTCGATCGCTCCGCCAATCTTTTGCGAGCTCGACCGATGCACGTTGGAGATTGCCCGGGAAACGGTCGAGCTTCTCCTCGAATTTTTCGAACAATGTCAGCGCATCAGCGACCGATCCAGCGAAGCCCGCCAGTACCGTTCCCTCCTTCAGGGCACGGACCTTCTGGGCTTGGGCCTTGACCACCGTCTCGCCAACCGTCACCTGCCCGTCACCACCTAGCGCGACGCGGCCGTCGCGGCGAACCGCCAGGATGGTTGTTCCACGAATCCGGATACCGCTCATAACTTCAGTCCTATTCTCTAGCTGCGAGGGTGTGCACCCTTGTAAACCTGTTTCAGCCGCTCACGAGACGTGTGGGCATACATCTGGGTCGTGGACAGCGAGGCGTGTCCCAGAAGCTCCTTGATCGCCATCAAATCGGCACCTTCATCCAGCAAATGCGTGGCAAACGAGTGACGCACCGAGTGTGTGCTGAGGCCGCTCTCCTCCGCCACCAGCCCTATGAATCGGCCCACGACCCGCTGGATCTGCCGACGCGATAGCCTGTTGTCCCGATCCGAGACGAACAACGGATCTGTCGGCTGCGGAAGGCCGAAACGTTTTACCCGCCCTCCCGAATACTCCTTCAAGGCATCCACCGCAAGCTGTCCGATGGGAACGATCCGCTCCTTTCCTCCTTTTCCCCGAACCTTCACCTGGCCAACATCCACATCGACATCAGCCAGGTTAAGCGAGTGCACCTCTGACAATCGTACACCCGCGGCGTACAGCAGCTCGAGAAGGGCCCGATCGCGTTGCCCTCTCCAGCCAACGGCTGGACCCCCGGCCGCCAACTCGAACAGCCGGGCCATCTCCTTCTGGGTGAGATACCCTGGAAGCTCCCGACCCTGCCGCGGCGCACGGACGGTTCGCGCGGGGTTGGCCGCCACCGCCCCTTCCCTGTGCAAGAATCGAAAGTAGCTGCGAACGGTGGACAGCTTGCGAGCAATTGTCCTTCGCTTCAGCGATCCCATCGTCAGCTGCCCGAGGAATGCGCGGATAGCTAGACGATCGACCGACTCCCACGTCCAATCCGACGAGCCATAGTAACCGTCGAGGAAGCCCTCGAAATCCGACAGGTCCCGCCGGTACGCCTCTACCGTGTGATGGGAGAGCTGGCGTTCATCCTGCAAATGCCTCAGATAATCCTGGACCCGTTCTCGCAATACCGTGATCCTCATCTCGTCGGCTCAGGACAAACCGGGTGGCTGCCCGGTTGCGATCGGAACGTCGTGGAGGCTACCGACCCAAGCCCGCATGTCTCGAATCGCCCGGGCCGCCATCGCCTCTCTGCGCTCCCTCTTCTTGCGAACCTGCTGCGTGAGCGGGTCGAGTAGCCCAAAATTGGCGTTCATGGGCTGGAAGTTACTCGGATCGGCCTCGCCGAGGTAGCGCAGTAGCCCGCCCAGCATCGTGGTTGGCGGTGGGAGCGTCGGCTCCTCGTCGCGCATCACGCTCTCGATACTGATTGCAGCGAGCAGGCCGGTGGCCGTCGACTCGATGTAGCCCTCTACCCCTGTCAACTGTCCGGCGAAAATCAGGCCTGGGCTATCGGGAGGCGATCCATGACGCGACAGCAGCGCTGGGAAGTTGATGTAACTATTCCGGTGGATCTGTCCGTAACGGAGTATTTCCGCGTCACGCAGTGCTGGTATGAGCTGGATGGCTCGCCGCTGCTCCGGGTAGCGTAGGCGCGTCTGAAACCCCACCAAGCTC
>JBDHGH010000033.1:0-26687 GCA_039589995.1 Gemmatimonadota bacterium
GTCGCCGCGCCTCGAATGATCCCTCCACCGTTGAACCCCGGCTCCCCCCAGCCGAAATTGTCCATGAAGACGAGCACGATGTTGGGTTGGGTGTCCTGTGTCAGCGCCGTTGACGGCAGCATGAGCAGCGCCAATAAGGTGAATACAGAGGCCTTTCTCATCCCGCAGCTCCTTCGCCTTTCGTCGTGACTGATTGCGTGACCAGCCGATTCTCGTACCTACTGTCCATACCCGGCAAGGCTTAGATAGAGATTGGACGACACGACTAGCGAAGATCACCTCAAGTAGCAAGGGGGATCGGGGCGCCCGGATTCGATCCGGGGACCTTCTGCTCCCAAAGCAGGCTATCCACCGCACTGTTCAACAAGGGGAATAGTGACGCTGAATGGCGCGCCGTAGGCACTCCCATCCAGATAGCAGTGGTCACGTTATCGGCTGCAGAGGCAAGGACCGTCATCCTTTGAAGATCTGTTGATAGAACGGCGTATTGTGTGGGCACCGGTCTCGGTGGGCAAGCGGTAGCGGAAGTGGGGAAGAGAGTCGCCGAGTCCGATAGGGCGTGTCCGGTGCCCGGCGGCAACACTATTCGAAACAACGTTCAGGGCCGTTTCCAGCGCGCCGGCACGCCTGCTTATTCGGGCGCGTTCTGTGATGGGCACGACTGGGGTGGCCTTATGACGCCCGCTGACGGGCTCGAAGTAATCAGTAATCAGTGACCAGTGATCCCGTAGCCGTTCGCGGTCCGTGACGCGCGCTTCCCAGCGTGCGAGGAACGCGGCGGTGCATGGAGTCACTGGTTACTGATTACTGATTACAGGCTGCCTGGCGCTACGACTCTGAAGACCCGAGTGCGCCCGGCCAGCCTCTGCAGAAGGTTGTCGTACACCTTCAGTGTGATCTCGTACTCGCCGGGCGGCGCAGCGTTGAGGTCGAGGCTGTGATACTCGGTGGCGCGGTCGCGGCCTGTCATGTCGAGCTCGCGGCTGAAGCGCAGCTCGAGTCGGTCGTCGCCGACTATGCTGAAGCCCCAGGCGTCGGCCAGGACGCCGAGGATGATCAGGGGGTTGTTGTCGCCGGCGAGCGGGCCAGTGTCGCGGGTGAGCGATTTGACGGTGACGGATAGGGACACCTCGTAGGAAGCGAATCCCTCGGGATCCCGGTCGAGGCCGTACAGTTCGTAGTAGATGTGTACGGGCTGATCGGGCACGTAGCGTCGGGCTGGATTAGCGGCGATGTCGTAGTCGGATCGCCGTTCGGGTTTTTGGCTTAGCAGCCGAATGTTGTCCGCAAACAAGATATCGCTGATGCTCAGCGAGTCCTCGGTGAAGAAGGATGCGGTAAACGTGTCGCGGGCCGCAGCAGCGCGCCAGGATACCGCATCGCGCGTTTCGACAGCGGCGACGAGCGTGCCGGCGGCTGGAAGGTGCAGGCGCCAGCTGCGTAGCGGGTTCTTCGCCGAGGCATCGGTATATGTGAGAACTTCGGTCTTCTTCTCCTCGACGATCCTCTCCCCCTTCGTGTTGAGCAGGAAGATGCCGGTCTCGAACTCGCTTTCCTCGAGATCCATACCTCCGGCCAGCAGTTCCAGCGGTAGTTCCGAATGGATCTCCACCGCCAGGTCGTCGGGCGAATCGCCGCGGAAGCGTGCGATCTGGACGGGCAGCTCGAACATCAGTGAAATCGACGGGATGTTGGCGTACACCGCCGGCTGATGATGCCGAGCCTCTTGCATTATCCACTTATAGTCACCGGCCCAGTTCGTACGGTAGTAGCCGTGCGTCTGACGGAACATGAACGCGGGCCCGCCGACATAGGTCCAGAGAACGATATCGTGGGTGAAGGCGTCGTAGCGGGCGACGATGCTTGGTGGCCCGTAGCGGATGAATATGATGCCGCGTTCGGTATCCCAACCGCGTCGTCCCGTGGCGGGCTCCGAGAAGCGAAGGTCCGCGTACGCGACTCGTGAGAAGTGTTCCAGCCTGCGCTCGTTGGCGTCGGTCAGGAAAAGCGGGTCGGTCAACCGCCAGAAGATTCTCTCGAAGTCCGTTCGCTCGCCCTCGTCGAGTTCTCGATACTCCTTGGCGGGCCTGCGACGCAACACTTGCTCCAGGTCCAAAAACGGGGAGCGCTGGGTAGGTGACATGGCTGCGAGGGCCCGGTCGTACGCCTCACCGGCTTCCTCCTCGCGCCCTGAGGCGTGCAGCCCCAGCCCCAGGTAAAGGTCGCCAACAGGTTGGTCGGGCTGAGAGTCGGCCAGGTGCCGGGCCAGGGCCAGGTATTCTGAGAGAGTGTTGTCCTCGAGGTGGTAGAGGAGCATCCGTGTGGCTGCCCCGATGTGGTCGGGGTTGTAGCGCAGTGCTGTACGGTAGTTCTTTTGAATACGCTCTTTGATGGCGAGACCCGAACCGGGGATTGACGAGCTGCTGCCCAGGTAGCTGTTGACGTAGCGGCCCAGGAAAGGTGACGGGTTTGGCGACATCGCCGTCGATGGCACCGTTCGCCCCGGCTGAGTCATGTACTTGTTGCGATAGCGTTCGTAGTTGCGCTCCTCGATCAAGCCGAGGTTGTAGTACATGTAAGCGCGAAGCTCCCGTTCGGCCGGAGAGCCGTGGCGCAAATTGTCCAGGTATCTAGCGAGGAGGCTGTCGCTTTCCTCTGTACGGGCCAGTCCGACTCGAAATTGGCCGTACTCCTCCAGGTAGTCCCGATTACGTGGGTCGAGGTCGATGGCCATCACCAGGGCTCGGTGTGCCTCCAGTCGTTCCTCGGCGTCGTCTTCCTGCTCGGTGGTGGTTCTGGCGAGCATACGGCCCAGCTGGTAGTGGGCCTCGGCCAGGTCTGGGGCGGTCTCCAGGGCTCTGCGAAGCTCGGTGAGAGCGGTTGGGGTATCGCCTACAGCGGCTGCAAGGAGAGCCTTATCGATACGAGCGCGCGCGCTATCCCGAGGGACCACCGCCTCCTGGGCCCGGGCCGTGGGGACAGCGAGAGAAAATACGAGGAGAAGGAACAGCCTGTTCACATCGGTAATCTGGTGTGAAGTATGGTCACAGTCTAATATAGTGCGAATCTCGATCAGAAGAGCATTAGAACAATAGAACATTCGTGGTCGGGGTTTGTTCCGTGCCCGTGCCGGATTCACTTCGATTTCTAATGCTCGACATTTCATAAGCGAGCGGTGGCTCCCACGACAGAACGAGGTTCGCGTGTGTGGCGAAGGCTCATGTACGCCGCGGCTGGGGTTCTGGCAGCAGTCGTACTCTTCATGGCGGGTGGGCGATTGATGCTCGGCGCGATCGAGCGCCAGCTCATCTATTTTCCGACTCGCACCGAGCGCGATGCTCCGACTCCACGGATAGCACGTGCGTCGGCCGTTGAGGAGGTTTGGATCGATGCGGCGGACGGAGTGCAGGTGCACGGCATCTACGCGGCTGCCGATAATGCTTTCGCAGATCTGCTCTTCTTTCACGGGAACGCGGGCAACCTCTACGATCGACTGGACAATGTGACCCTACTCGTCGCTCTCGGGTTCAACGTTTTGATCATGGACTACCGAGGCTACGGGAAAAGTGAGGGCGATCCGTCAGAGGCCGCGCTCTACGCGGATGGCCTGGCTGCGTATCGATTCCTCATCGACGAAAAGGGGGCGGACCCGTCGCGGCTGGTGCTGTTCGGTCGTTCGCTGGGTTCGACCGTGGCCGTCGAGCTGGGATCGCAGCATCCCACGGGCGTCGTGATCGCGGAGTCCGCCTTCACCTCGGCACGGGAACTGGCTCGGCTGCATTACGGCTTGTTGCCCAACGTGTTGTTGCGGGCTATGACGCACCAGTTCGACTCTCTCTCGAAGGTGCCGAACTTGATGGCTCCGGTGCTGTATATCCATGGAGATAGAGATAACATCGTGCCCGTGGAGATGGGGCGGCGGTTGTACGAGGCCAGCCCAGAGCCCAAAGAGTGGTATCCGATCCATGGCGCCGGCCACAACGACACGCTGATCGTTGGAGGCGATGGGTATTTCCAGCGGTTGACGGAATTTGTGAGGACGCATGTGGCAGCTCTCGATTAGATCGACGACGCTTTTTTTTGTGACGGTGGGGTCGCTCACGCTGCTGACCGGCGCGCAGGGAGCGCTGACGCCGACACCGATCGACGTCATCGCCTATCGCCTATCGCTCGACCTGGATCCCGAAATGTCGGCCTTGAAGGCTGCCGCTGAGATCAGGCTGGTCGTCACCGAGGGTGGAGCCGACGGCATTCGATTCGATCTGGTTGGGCTCGAGGTGGATTCCGTGAGGGTAGATGGAGTGACGTCGAGCTTTACACGCGATGCAACGAGCCTGAACGTGGAAGTGAAACGGCGGGCTGCTGGTGATACACTCGTCGTCGAGATCCACTACGGCGGCTCGCCCGAGGAAGGATTAATCTTCCGAAGCAGCGTTCAGGGTCGGGCCTCGATCTTCGCCGACAACTGGCCGAATCGGGCGCGCTACTGGTTCCCGAGCGTAGACCATCCCAGCGACAAGGCGACGGTCGAGTTCCACGTTCGGGCGCCGCAGGACATGGACGTGGTAGCGAACGGACTGTTGGTGTCGGAACTGATAGAGGAGGATGGCAAGAAACTGACAGTCTGGGCGACGAAGGTCCCGATCCCCGTTTATACCATGGTGATCGGTGTGACCGAAATGTCCGTGCGCGAGATCGGTGGGTTGGGTTGCGATGGCGGACGCGATACGTGCATGCGCATATCCCAGTGGGTGTATCCGGAAGATGAGGAACGGGCGCTGCGCTTGTTTGGTCGAGCGCCCGAGATGGTCGCGTTCTACGACAGCCTGATCGGGCCCTTCCCATACGAGAAGCTGGCGCTGGTTCAGAGTTCGACCCGTTACGGCGGAATGGAAAACTCCAGCGCCATCTTTTTCAGCGAGTCCCTGAGCAGTGGCCGATCGGGTGAAGGTCTCGTGGCCCACGAGATTGCGCACCAGTGGTTCGGCGATGCGGTGACCGAGCGCGAATGGCCACACCTATGGTTGTCGGAAGGCTTCGCCACGTACTTCGCCGCCGTGTTCTTCGAGTTCAGAGAAGGGGACTACGCGGGTGCTGAGAGAATGGCGAACGCCGAGCAGCGCTACTTATCCTCGGGCAGAACGCCATGGAGCCCGGTAATCGATGTCGAACCCTCGGACCTATCCAGCCTGTTGAACGCCAACAACTATCAGAAGGGCGCCTGGGTCCTCCACATGCTGAGGGGGATCGTCGGAGATGAAGCGTTTTTCGAGGCCGTACGACGCTACTACGCCGAGCATATGAACCAGACAGCGCTGACCGAAGATTTTCAGCGCATCGTCGAAGAGGAATTGGGAGAGGAACTCGCCTGGTTTTTCGAGCAGTGGCTGAGAACTCCGGGTGTTCCAATCGTGGAGGCTCGCCCATTCTGGAACGAGGCGACTTCGACCCTCGTGCTACGCGTCCGCCAGGGGCAGCCCTGGCCGCCTTTTCGTTTTCCGCTGAAGTTCGCAGCGACGGGCGAAGGCTACCGACTCGAAGAAACGTTTTGGGTCAAGTCGCGGGATGACCGGTTCGAGTGGTCGCTGCCCGGAGAGCCGTCCAAAATACTGATCGATCCGGAGAACGCACTGCTGGGTCCGACTGCCATGGCAGAATAGGCGCTGTCGAGAGGGCTTGCCGAGTGAATGAAACGATCGAGACGTACAGGCGGCAAGCAGCCGAGCGTGCCGTCGAGCTCGTAGAGTCTGGTATGGTTGTGGGCTTAGGCCACGGTAATACGGCGCTGTTCGCCGTTCGGCGAATCGCGGAGCTTCTTTCGCGCGGAGACCTCAAGGACATCGTCGGCGTGCCGTGCTCGAGGTCCGTTGAGGCGGAAGCGATACGCCTGGGGATCCCAGTGACGGATCTGGAGAACGAACCCATCGTCGACATCACCGTCGATGGGGCGGACGAAGTCGATCCCGAGCTCAATTTGATCAAGGGCGGCGGCGGCGCCCTCATTCGCGAGAAGATCGTCGCTCAAGCCACTGTGCGCGAAGTCATCGTCGTCGACGAAACGAAGCTCTCGCCGACGCTGGGCACAAAGTCGCCGGTCCCCGTCGAAGTGCTACCGTTCGGTTGGCGGCCGGAACTGGAATACCTGTCGAGCCTCGGTGCCGAAGCGGATCTCCGACTTTGGAAATACGACACGCCATTCAAGAGCGACCAGGGCAATCTAATCCTCGACGCCAGCTTCGGCCCAATCGATGACCCGAACGCCCTCGCTGCTCTGCTCGATGCGCGTGCATCGGTAGTGGGACACGGACTGTTTTTGGGGCTGGCCTCTGATGTCGTGGTCGCTGGGTCGGAGGGGCTGAGGGTAATGCGGGCGGCGGGAAGTGAGTAGTGACTAGTCATTAGTAACTAGTAGGGCCGCGACTGTTCGCAGAACCGACTAATTACCAATGACTAATGACTACCTATTCTTCTGCTAGCCGACAGTGAAGGAAACCGACTCCAACACGGTCCCGTCGGGCCCCACGACGTCCACTCGCCAGACCCCCGTCCAACCCGGCTCGATGTTCTTCGAGCTCCACGTGCGCCAGTTGCTGCCGGAAACACGCAGGGTGACGCGTCCCATCTCCTCATCGCCCATGTACCAGACGTGTTCAACCTCGAGCTCGCCCTCAGCCCCGCTTATACGGGTCCAGCAGTAGACTCTTCCGATGCTCGACGAGACGGTGGCGAGGTCGTCCACCGGCGAGCGATCCTCGACGGCGGTGGTGATGACCGCCTCGCTGACGGTGAGCTGCATCTCTTGGGGCTGGATGGGTCCGTCGCCGGCCGCCAGCACAGAAACCACGAGGAATGGCAAGGCGAGAGACAGCATTGCGGTATGCTTTCTCATACGGGTCCTCCGGGTTTTGTGGGGGATGCCGGGGGTGTAGTCTACAAAGATCGTTCTCCGGGCTACGGCAAGTCAAGGCTTAATGGGTTGGTGGGTAGGGCTCGTGTGATCAGTAATCAGTAACCACTGGTTCCGTGATATGTCGCGTATTCACTACGAGCAGGCACCGGCTACTGACTATTCACTTCGGTGTCCCTACGTCTTATCCACTCGAAAATGCAGCGGCACTTCAGACAGTAGTACTGTGCGACCGAAAGCACACTCCCAAACGGTGCCTCTATGCGCGTGTCTGTGCCGTCGCAGAAAGGGCACTCCACCGATTCGGGGAGAGGATACTCGTCCTGGTAGGCGCGGGTCACTTCTCGGGCTCCGCAGTCTCGACGAAGAAGGCGCGATTGCGATCACCGCGGGCACGTGCCACGGCTTCGGGGTCTGGCCCGGTTCGATCTGATCGTCGCGAGGTCGGATCCCAGTTAGAGAAGTCGAGTTCGGTTGCCGGGACCTCGAGGCCGGCGCCTTCGATAACCGGAGTCATGCGTTCGATGAAGCGAGCGCGCAGCTCGCCGCCGGTCCCATCGCTCAATCCGTCACTCTTTGCGGCGCCGCCGAAGTCGTCAGGTCCGAACCAGTGAAGGACCTGACTCCACCGAATGTTGACGGCTGCCTGTGTTGCCACTCGCGCCGCGTCGCTGGAGCCGCCCAGTCGGCGAAGCCATGCCGCACCATGCGCCTCGTGGAAGCGCTCTTCCTCCAGTTGCTTCTCAACCCGCTGGCGAAGCGGGGTATAGCGCGTCCCGGCGAGCGCCTCGAGTTGTACCGTCAACGCCGTGTCGACTATGGCGTTCGCCACGACGAACTCGGGCCAGGTCGCCAGGCGTTGGTCCAGCGCTTCGGTGTTACAGTACTCTGAGGGCTGGCGCGCGTGCTCGAGCTTCTCGGGTTCTTCACCGAAGTCCTTGAGCAAAGCGTAGAGCAATCGCGAATGTCCCCACTCGTCCTGCGAAATGCTCGAGGTGGCGATGTTGGCTTCGAGCTCCGGCGCTCCGAGCACCCAGTCGGCGTAGAGTATTCCGATGATGCGCTTGGAGTCGGCCATTGAAAGGATGAGGTCGTGCAGCGCCTGCCGGGATTCCGGTGAGAGGTCGGTTGAGGATCGGATGTCGCCCATCATGCGACCTCCGACGATCCGGCGTTACGGCGCGTAATGTCGAATGGCGCTTCCTCCCGGTTCACGGGATAGAACGCGTCGCGAGGCGCCACGACCATCTCGAACCAACGCTCCTCATCGTATGTTTTCCAAGCATACACTTTCGCCAACTCGGGATCGGAAGCGTGAACGCTGCCGATGTGACGAAGCGGGTCCTCGCGGTTTTTGCGAGCAAGCACGACGTAGATCAATTCGGCCATCAGGCGCTCACACCATAAGCTTTGAGTAAAAGGCGTCCATCGGAGGTCAGCCGCGCGTTGGTCCACGGCGGGTCCCACACCACGTTGATTTTGACTTCTTCTATGGAGGGCTCTTTCAGTAGTCGCGTCTTGATGTCGTGCATGATGAAGTCCATGCAAGGGCAAGCCGTGGCCGTGAAGGTCATGTCGAGCTCTGCCCTGTTCCCTTCGACACGCA
Organism: Gemmatimonadota bacterium; assembly: GCA_039589995.1. Lineage (GTDB taxonomy): Bacteria > Gemmatimonadota > Gemmatimonadetes > Palauibacterales > KS3-K002 > JBDHGH01. The sequence continues at coordinate 8,514 of JBDHGH010000033.1, forward strand.
CGTCGTACACCAGCCCCATGTCCACGATGCTTATCGGGAGTTCGGGATCGAGTACATCCTTTAGGGCAGCCCAAACAGATTCAACGTTCAAGATTCACCGTTACTGATCACTTATTTCTGATTACTTCTCTTACGCCGCATCCAGTCCGGCCAACTGCATCCGTCCCTTCCGCACCGATTCCACATATTCCTCGTTCGCGGGTCCGCGTCGTTTCCAACGGTCGAAGGCCGCCTCCCACGTGATGTGCTCATCCATGAGCCAGGCCATGTTGTCTTCGTCGAAGTCCACCGGAAAATCGTAGTCAAGGACGGCGCGACCCTCGGCCTCGTCCCAGTGGGCCGGGATGACGATGCCGAGTTCCTCGCAGAGCGGTACTACTGCGTTCATCCACGTCTGACGGAGCTCGTCGTTCGTCATGCCCTTGAGTTTGAACTCGAGCTGTGCGTTGTGGCGCTTCTTGTCGTCCGGCATTCCGAACCACTCCACCCCCATGGGGAACATCCAGTCGACCCCACGCTGAACCTTTTCACGTGCTTCGCCACCGGCCTCGCAGAGTCGTCGCATCCACACCTCGCCGTGGCGGAGGTGAAAGTTTTCTTCGAGTCCGACCTTAACGAGGGCGCGCTTCAAGGGACCGTAGGAGGTGTTCCTATGGACGTCGCCGAGCAGTGTGATGCCCGCCCGGTCGAACAGCCCGTTGGCCACCACCAGTTCGGCCCAGTTGGCCAGATACTGATCGAAGCCGTAGGGGTGTTTGAACTTGTGGGGCTCTCGCTCGTAGAGGAGGTAGTCTCGGCTGACGCCCAGGTCCTCCAGCAAGCGGTAGGCGATATTGGCGTGACCCAGCTCGTCCTGGATGATGGCCATGGAGCTGACCATGGTGTTGGTGGACGGGGCGTCCTTGGCGGGACCGTAGTACGAGGGTGCGCTCATCAGCTCGGTGTCACCTTGCACGGTCAGTTGGGTGATGAGCGCCTTCTTATAGGACTCCGTCATCTCGTCTTCCGACTCGACGATGAAGCCTTTCAGTACCTGTGCTTTGAGTTCGTCGTCGGTGAATCGCGCCATCGGGGCTAATCCTGGCTGTTTCGGTGCACGGTTTCGAACGCTTGTTCGAATGAAACTACTGAGGCGTCGTTTCGAGGCAAGCCCGTTGCGTAAACCCTAGACCGGAGTCGGCGTTCGTCGCCCCACCAGATAGCGGACGAGGAAGAACCCGACGACGAACGCCACTAGGCCGACGACCGCCAGCAGCTGGGCGACGCGCCAGATGAGATGATCGATGGCTTGTTCCACCCGCACCTCGGCCCCTTCGAGGGCCAACTCTGTGATCTGCTCGGCGAGGGCGGTCAGCTCCTGAAGGGCGGCGATCCTCTCCTCCGTGATGCCGTCCATCACGGCGATGCGTTCCTGGTTGATGGCGGCGAGGGTCAAGGCGAGCATCGCGTCGATCTCGCTCATCACGGCGATGCGCTCGCGAGAGATGTCGCTCATCACGGCCTGGCGCTCGGCAGTTACTAGATCGGGCATCGAATCGAGGAGCACCTGTACAGAGTCCATGAAGGCGAGCATCTCCTCCATCCAGCTATCCGCGTTCTCCAGCACCTCGACAAGGCTCACGCTTCCCGGGCTGGACGCCATGAGCAGAGCAGCCTGCCAGCGTGCCGTCTTGGGCAAGATCTCGTTGTAAACGCTGAGCCGAGCCGTCAGATCGCGGACTTCGTCGGACATGGAACCCACGGCCGAGAGGGCACTCGAGCTTGCCGGTCCCAGGGCCGCGGCCGTCAACGGCGCGGTGGATTGGCGGTTGAAGAGGAGATTGTCGATGGGGTTCTCCGCGACCCATTCTTCGACGTTGCCCTTCATCCGGTCGAAGTCGCTTGGGGCGAGGGCGTAAGCCAGGGATTCTATCTCGGCGAGCAGATTGTTGGCGGTGGCGATCGGGATGGACTGATACTCGCCGAATGCATCCTTGCCGAGGCCTGACTCGAGGAAGTCGCGTTGCTGGGCGGCCAGTGCCCAAGAGTCGATCAACCCGGCTGCGGGGTCTGCTTGAAAGGCCGCGCTTTGCGCAGCGGGAACAACGCTTGTCGCCCAGAACAGAGCCCGACGCGACATGTCGGGGTCGTCCGACTCAGAGGCGATTTCGTAGATGGAGACTTCGATCTCGCTGGTAAAGCGGCGCACGTACTGGTACAAGCGCGCTCTGAGTTCTTCCCGCCCCATCTGCGGATCATCGAGCGTGTCGATCAGCGTGGGAGGACTCTTCGCGCAGCCGACCAGTAGCACGGCAGCGAAGGTGGTGACGCACAAACGACGGATGGCAGTGCTGGGCCTAACAGGATCGAATAGCATCGCGGCTCAGTCCGATCGAGGTGTGGGCCGGTGTGGAAATCACACCCGGCATAGCATTCGGAATTCTAGTTCAGAATAAGGAAGGCGAACGGCGCTGACAATCAGCGGCGTCTAGGTCACTTCGGTTCGCTGGCCGAGGCTGGCAGCATCGGGCAGCTGAAGCAGCCGCCGTAGCAGGGGTCACGGAGGAAGGGCTCGAGGCAGCGCGGGCACACGGTGCTCACCGTCACGGGGGTGAACTCGTACCCGCACCGCTCGCATTTGGCAACGGGACACGATGTGGGTAGTGCGGTAGCGGCATCCGGGTCGTCGATAACGTCGCTGCGGCGCCGCCAGAGGATCACACCTCTCTGTAGTAGTTTCGGCGCTTTCATCATGCGACTCCTATCCACGTGAGAATGCGCGCCAACACGCCACCCACGGCAAAGGCGACCACCCAGGTGCCGACCCAGATGCGGAAAGCGGTACGAGCACCGTGTTCTTTCGCCATGACCATGATGCTTGCGACGCAGGGTACAAACAACGTGATAACGATGAGTGCCACTAGCGCCTGCGCCGGCGTCAGGCCCATGTCATAGAGCCCCGCGGCGCCGAAGTCCCGTCGCACCAGACCCATCACGATGGTGCGCGAGGCCTCGGCCGGCAGGTACAGCCAGTTCACCATCAGGGGACGCAAGAACCGCTGCCACACGTCCAGGCCACCCGTCACCTGCAAAACCGAGACGATGAGCGCGCCGGCGGCGAACCAGGGTGTCGCCTCCTGCATGAACCAACGGCCTTTGGTGAGTGTCTTCTTCATTACGGCGTTCGGCCGCGGCCAACGGAGCGGCGGCAGCTCGATCAGGAGTGGCGGTGATTCGCCGGGTAGAACCCGGTCGAGCGTCGTTCCGATCGCGATCAGCATGGCGAGGATGATACCGGCATAGGCGAATACCCACGCGCCGCCGAACCCGGCCAGCAACGCGGCGATGACCGCTAGTTGGGCGGAGCAGGGGATCGCAAAGTTGAGCACGGCCGTGGCGATCGTTTTCTCCCGCTTCGTCGACAGCAGCCGGGTGGTGATCGTGCCCATGGTCACGCAACCGAAGCCCAGAATGATTGGGATGACCGCGCGGCCGTTGAGGCCGATAGCGCTGAGGCCCCGATCCACGAGCGTGGCTATGCGCGGTAGAAAGCCCGAGTCCTCCAGCAGAGCGAGGGAGAAGTAGAACGCAGCCACCAGTGGCGCCAACAGGAAGACGATGTACGTCACCGTCATGGTGAAGAGGCCGAACTCACCCACCAGGATTTCGCGGATTGGACCGCCGATCCCGGTCGCATCGATGATCGAGCGGGCAAACGGCTCCCACATCTCCTGGCCCAACCGGGTCTCGGTAAAACTCACCAGGTTTTGCGCCACCAGCACGCCTACGAGCAAGTAGATGCCCGCCAGCGATAGAGCGAGCATCGGCAATCCCCAATGGAGAGTGACCGAAGCGCGCTCCAACCAATCTGCGATCCTCCGCCGCTTTCGTTCTTGACGGACCACGCGGGCGTAGAGGTCATCGGCGGCGCGACGTCGGGTCATGTCGTCGGCGCCGTTCAGGTGCCACGTGCCGGGGCGCGCCTCTCCGATCGCCTCGGCCAGCTCTTCGAGCCCCTCGCCCTTTACCGCAACGGTCGGTATCACAGGGACGCCCAGCGCCTGCTCTAACTCCGCGGCGTCCGGCTCGATGCCCGCCTTTCGCGCTTCGTCCACCAGGTTGAGAGCGACGACCATGGGGACGCCGCTTTCGGCGAGTTGCAGAGTGAGGAACAGGTCGCGATCCAGGTGCGCGGCATCCACGACGTTCACGATCACGGCCGCTTCCTTCACAAGGCCCGTCGTGATCCGCTCTTCCTCAGAGTGCTCGCCGAGTCCGTACGTACCCGGCGCGTCGAGCACGGGCCGCTCGTTCCAAGTACCCCGCATCGCATCGACTGTGGTGCCGGGGAAGTTCGAAACCTCGGCGTACGTACCGCTGAGTCGTGTGAAGATCGCAGATTTGCCGACATTAGGATTGCCGGCAAGAACGACCAGCCCCTCGCGTGAACCCGGAGATGCTACAGCGCTTGGAGAGGAAACGGCGACACCCGCGCCGTTCTTATGAGTACTGCTCACTGAGAGGATACACGGACACGGCGCGCCAACTCCCGGCCGATCGCTACCTGGCGGTGACGACGTTGCAGGACGACGGGGCCAAATGGGATCCGGCTGACCACTTCCACATCGGCACCTTCCTCGAATCCGAGGCGCGTAAGCTCGCGCCGGGCGGTCGAGTCTTCGATCGCCTCGATTCGGGTTCGGCTGCCAACGGGTACACGGTCAATCCCCATCCGAGTCTCCTAAGCTCGAGGACTGAGAACGGATTTCAACTTCAATCTGGTTGCAGATTCCGTACCGGTCAAGCCCTCGACGGCAGATTCGCGTAAGTTGCAATATCACAAGTGCTTACACCTGTTGAATGCCTCCAGCGGCAAGTCGCCCTATCGAGCCGGGTGAGACATTCTGTCACTCCGCGGTTCAAGCCTGTCACTCAGCGAGCCTCAGGCGTTGCGTGTGAGCTTGGCCAACGCTAAGTACCCGCCATGATCGATATCGACGGTGCGCACGGCGAGGGAGGTGGCGCCATTCTCAGGCAGGCGCTGGGCATGGCCGTGTACTCCGGCCAGCCCATCCGTGTGTTCAACATCCGCGCGGGCCGAGAGAAGCCCGGCCTTGCCCCGCAGCATCTGAAAGCGGTGGAGGCAGTGGGCGCCGTGTGTGGTGGCCAGGTGCGCGGAGCGAGCCCGGGCTCGACGGAGATCACGTTCGCGCCCGGGCCTCTGCGGTCGGGAACGTGGGATTTCGATATCGGAACGGCAGGTTCGACGACGCTGCTGCTGCAGACGGTCCTGCTGCCGTGTCTGTGCCACCCGGGAGAGTACGAATTCCGGCTGATCGGCGGCAGCGATGTTCCTTGGAGCCCCCCGGCGGACTATCTGAACTGGGTCACCTTCCAAGCATTGAGGCCGTTCGGTGCAGCCGCCTTGAGCGTTCGCCGCCGGGGCTATTATCCGAAGGGTGGCGGTCGACTTCTCGCGCGGCTCGCGTGCGCGGGCGGAGAAGAGGCGCCCATGGATCTTGTCGATGCCGGTGACGTGAAGGCGATTCGAGGTGTGAGCCACGCGGCCATGCTGTTCAAGGACCGCAACATCGCGGAACGACAGGCCGACGCTGCCGACCATTTGTTGAAGCGGCTAGGCTGCCCCATGCAGATCGACGTGAAGTACTCCAATTCGGTGGGCCCCGGGAGCGGGATCACCCTGTGGACCGAGTCGGACGATGGTCTTCCTCTCGGCGGGTCGGCCTTAGGTGCACCGGGAAAGCCGGCGGATGAGGTTGGCCGGGAAGCGGCGCGAGCGTTGATGGACGCGATGGACGCCGATGTTGCAGTAGACCGCTATCTTGCCGACCAACTCATCCCTTTCCTCGCCGTCCGTGGTGGCACGCTATCGACATCCGAGATTACATCTCACGTGCGATCGAACATCTACGTGGCGGAGAGGATGCTGTCGGCGAATTTCGAGATCGAAGGGACGACCATTCGCTCGATTCGTTGAGCACAAGGGGGAAGCTGGGAAAACGGAAGGGTCCCCGCCCGATTAACTCGAGGGGGGACCTTATAGCGGATGCTGGAGATGTGGTGCGGCTAGCGAATCAGGGCAACGGTGTTCGCCGAATAGTCGCCCAGACGATTGGTACGGAGCTTCTCGACTTCGTCATCCGGCATGTAGGGTGAAGTGAGCAGTCGCTCGAGTCGCGCAACGCGCCGGTCGGCGTCGATCTTATCGCCGGCGATGGCTGCTACCCACGCTGCATCGGCGATCGCCCACGCTTCGGTCACGATGTCACCGTACTCGGCCGCCTCCTCCGCCAGTTTCTCGAGAGTATGCCCGGCGCTCTGGTAGCGGCCGTCGTAATACTGCGTGTTTGCGATTCGGCGGAGTTCCTTCGCCGGCACTTCTCCCTCCTGGCGTACGAGCTTGGCTGCCGCCGTGTATTCAACAAGCGCGGCTGCGTAGTCGCCCTTCTGGAAGAGCTGATCCCCTCGCTCGACGTGTGCCTGCGCGTCGGTATCGGATGTGACGCTTAGGGCGGAGGCCGGCGCCGCCACAAACAGGGCAGCTGCCAACAAAACGGTGAAACCAATGCTTCGTTTCATGGTAATGCCTCCTGTATCTATCCGACGCATGCCTGCTCACGCGTCGTGGTGGAGCTGTCCCGCCTCTGCCTTCTTATCACACAACGACGAAGCTTCGAGAGTGGTTTCGCTGGTGGGCGCTCTTTCTATCATGCGGGCGATCAGGTGGCGATCATTCGACCGCCGTCCCGATCATGTGAGGATCATGTAACCGTAGCGAGACCGCCTTGGGGAGTCAGCGCACGCGGTCTGCCAGCGCTCGGAGCGAGTCGCCGCTGACTTCGCCCAAGAGCATCAGGCGATAGCCGCGGTCGTCGTGCCAGCGATACGCGTTGAGTCCGGCAGGATCGACGATCAGTGTTGGATCGCTGTCCTCGGTCAAAAGTTCGGGTTCCGAAGTCCGCTGTTGGACCAGTACGATCACATGGCCTGCAGCATCCAGGTACGTGAGCTTGATCGCGGGCAGGCCGGAAAGACCGCCGGCGACGGCGATGCCAGGGCCGACCTCCGTCGATACCAACTGAAGTTCGGGGAGGGTCCGTAACTGGGTGCCCATCCAGGCCGCGGCGTCATCCGGTGACACGTCTACAAATTGGCCCGGCGATGCTTCATCGAATTCGACTGCTCGCAGGGCCGAGGGCTGAGCCAGGGCGCCGGGCGCGTCCTCGATCTCTGGCGTCTCCCGATCCGCGAAGTTCGCCACGCCGCGCTCGGCTGCCGCTTCTGCTTTGAGTTCGTCCACGGGCTCAGCGTCTCGATCGCGCCGCGGCGCCGCGGCCAGGCGGTCGTCGCTTTGGAGCTCGGCAGCGAGTTGTTCCGCCTCTTCCGCCCGATCTGCCGCCACGCCGCCCGTCCGTTCAGCAGGGGCCGGCTCGGTGCGCTTGTGTGCGGCCAATTGGCCCTCTCCCGACCCGACAGCACCTTCGCCGAGGCCCTCGTTCTCTTCGCCGACCGCACCTGCTTCGGGAGTCGCCGATGGCTCGTTTGGAGTCTCTGCGTCCTGCATTGCCTCGCTCGTCTGGCGGGCCAGATCGCTGGCCGGCGCCTCCTCCTGCAGAGCGGAGGTGCTGAAGCCTTCCGGCGGTAGAGACATATAGGAGTTAGACAGCCAGCCCACGCCGAAGGCCAAAGCCATGACGGCCGCCCAGGCCATCCCGGGTCGGACCCATGCTTTGCGTGGGGTGCTCTGCTGTCGAGCGGCGGCTCGGTGCTCGAGCTCGCTCCAGGGCGGCGCTGGAACCGCTGAAGGCTCTAGCTCGGCCAGCAGGCCGGACGCGCTCTGACTGGCCATTCGGGCCTCGTCGAGTCGTTCGCGACACACCTCGCAACCGGCCAGGTGGTCCTCGATCTGCTGGCGTTCGCGTTCGCCGCACTCGCCGTCGAGGTATGTGTGCAGTTTGCCGTCGTCAACGTGCGACATCTTCATCACTTCCTTCGCTCTTCATCCTGTCAAATACTTCCGCCAACCGAGTCCGGGCCCGCGCCAGCGTGGTGCCTATGGAGCCACGTGACAGTCCGAGAACCTCGGCGATCTCGTCGTAAGAGAAACCTTCCTCCCAAAGCAGCAACGACTCACGATCGCGCTCTGAGAGCTGCGCGAGAGCGTTTTGTACGTGAGCGACCGTCTCGCGCCGCTCTAGCGCAACGTCCGGCGGCGGCTCGGGTGCCTGGGCCTCCGCCTCGGCCTTGATCAACGTCAGGTGCTTCCTTCGCACTGACGCCCGTCGCCCTTCGTCCCGGGCCAAGTTGGCTGCGACAGTGAACAGCCAGCCCCGCGGATTGGACGGCTGGTGCTCGATCGCCCGGACGAATGCTTCCTGAGCCAGGTCCTCGGCACGAGCCTGGTCGCCGATCCGCCGATAGAGGAAGCGGACCAGCGACCGATAGTGCTCGCGATAAACCTGCGAGAGATCCAAACGCTCTCTCCGGCCGGGCTACAGGCTTCCCTCAAAGCCCTGCAGCAAGGTCTTGAATTCCTTCTTCTTCAATGTGGTCGCGCCGTCGAGGTCGAGCCTGATAGCCACGCCGTCACCGGCGATGACCAGACGGTCGCCCAACGCGAAGTAAGGCTTCAACGCAGGCAGCCGCTCGATGAGCTCGAAGTACGCATCGCTGAACGGTGCGACCTTCACTACCTGCAAGCTGTCTACAAACGTCAGGTCCGTCCAGATCCCATCCTGCTGGACGAACAACCGACGCGAAACGTGGCGCACGGCGCCGGCGGAGCCCTCGGCATCTCCGAAGCCACGAGAGGCTCTCGAGGCCATTACGCCGGCCATCATCGCCTCGGCCTCCTCGAGCTTATCGGTATCCCGCAGTCGACTGCTGGCATCGGCGCGCTTGAACGCTTCCCGTCCCGATTGCTCGGCGGGCGCCGCCGCGACTTGCCGCGCCTCATCCATGGCCATCTCGGGTCTGGTCATTGCGAACTGCGGTTCTTCCACCAGGTACGACGTGTACTCGGTTAGAATCCCGTAGCGGAGCCCGAGTTGACGGATCTCCTCGATCACTTCGGGATCGGCACCATTGAGTCGGACGTGTGCCGTCAAGGCGCCCGCTTTCCGGGCCGCCCAGATGCGCGGAATGAAGTCATTGTCCAGTTCGCGCTCGGGCAGTTCGACTCGATAGGTGTACCGTTGCCGCTGGCCGGCTCGATCTCCCTCCAGCACCAACTCTCCGCTGCCGTCGCCGCGGTAGCGACCGAAGAGAACGAGCTCCTCACCGTAGAACAGGTCGGGTAGCGGGTTCGGGTAGAAGTCTTCGAGGCGTGCCGGTGCGCGTACGACCCTCAGGTCGGACAACGCCGGATGGCTGATCTTCCGGGTCAGCGACGATACGGCTTCCTCCACGTCATCACCGGGCTGCACGTAGCTAACCGTTCCCCGTCCGCCCTGGGCCATGCGGTCCAACAGGTAGGTGTTCACGTCGTAGCCGACGCCGAACGCGAAGATGCGCTCGCCGTCGCGAAGCTGTTCGGCCGCCTCGGCGATGCGTTCGGGCGCAGTCTCGCCAACCGTGGGCTTGCCGTCGGTGAGGAAGACAATCATCGATAGTCGGCCGCGCTCGGCTTCGGGATCGAGCGCTTCCCGCAGTGCGTCGATTACGTTGGTGCTACCCTCGGCGTCGATGCGGGCCAGGTAATCTCGCGCCTCGCGGATGTTGGCCCGGGTTGCCGCGGTGAAACCATCATCGAAGGAGCGGGCCACGCTGTTGAAGGTGATGAGTCGGAACCGGTCTTGCGGCTCCAACCCGCCAAGGATCTGGTCCAGCGCGGCGCGAGCCTGCTCCATCTTCTCGCCCGACATACTGCCGGAGATGTCGAGGACCATGGTCACGTCGCGAGGAATCTCTATCTCGTCACCGGTTGCAGGTGGCGAGATCAGAAGCATGAAGTAACCATCCTCGCCGCGCGGTGCGTGTGCGACCAGGCTGGCGCCAACCGATGACTCTCGCAGCGGTAGAAACAGATCGAAGTCACGAGCCGCGCCATTTCCGCGATGCACGATCTCCAAGTCGTCGCTCCCGCGTTCGCGCACCTCGATAGTATGTGTCGGCGAGTAAGGGGTGGCGAACAGCTCGGCCCCGGACACTCGTATGCGCATCACGAACGGGTGCTGCGCCTGTGTCCGTGGGTCGATCATGGAGGTCTCGCACGCGTTGCAGTAAGGGTTGGTCACGATACGGGGGTATCGCAAACGCAGCAGGTCGCCGTCCTTACCCAATACCTGGGTATAGCGCAGGATTATGCGGCGCTCGTCGCCGGGCTCGATGGGGAATACACGGGACCTCAGCACGCCGTGCCCGACCAACTCGATGAGCGCCGGGTCTTTCTTGCGTCGGACGATCTCCTCGTAGATCTGCCGTGCCCGATCCGCCGGCAGTATCTCACCCTTGAGCTCAGTCTCGCCCATGTAGAGCGAGAAGTTGGTGAACACCGCTTCCGGGGGTATCGGATAGAGGTAGTCGCCCTCCATCAGAGTACCCGATCTGTTGCGGAAGATCTCTTCGACTTCCACAACCGCCACGCGGCGTACCCCATCCACGGTCACGGTCACATCGCTGCGCACCCGTTCGACTGCGGAGTTGGGTAGGAAACGATGGGTGTTCGGCTCGATCCAGCCTTGGGCCGATGCCGTGCTTGCGGCGGCCACGAGCAGAAGTGCCATCAGGCCGGCCGCCTTGTGATTCTTCGTCAGTCTCATTGTCACGCCTCCTTTGGCCTTGTCTCTAACCATGGAGACGTAGTGCCCCGGGATTCTTGCACACGATGTAAGCCATTGACATGTATAGAGTTACGCTGGCAGATGCGCGATTGCGGTCGGTTGATTATGATTAAGCGTCCCTCCTCGACCGCCTGGCAACGCCACAACGGGAGAACGAAGCGGAATGAAAGTCCACAGTGCTTGGGTGGCAGCGGCCGCCTTGGGTATTGTCGCTTTGGTTCTTGTCAGCCTGTTTGCTACCGAACCAACGTCACGGGCCTTGTTGGCATTGGCTTCGATCGTGCCGGTACTGTACGTAACGGCGAAGCTGTCCCAAACATTCGAGAAGCAGCTCGCGAGCGAGCGGCGGAGGTTCTCGAAGTTGCGACACGTAACCGACGACTTCATCCTCAGCGTGCGCAACCTCAACCGACTGGCGGTTTTGGCTCAGGAGCCCAACGCTCCGGAAGACACGCAGGGCATGATGGAGCAGGTAATCGGGCGCATGCGTACGACGGTCGACCGAATCGTCGAGGTTGCGGGCCAGCAGGACAAAGGCACGGCGGCCGAGACACCGCCCCGAGATCGGAACCTGACACAGGAATAGCATCTCTTCACAATGCAGCGCAGCTAGCGGCCCCTGACCGTGACCGCCGCGTGCCGAGTTTCCATCACCACCCACTGATAGAATCCCGGGGATACGGCCAACCCTTGCCGTGGTGCCAAGCGTTGCCGCGTGCGTTAGGTTTCGCGCGATTGCCCCGACCTTCTCACTGTTCTGAAGGCTGGCATCGGAGGTATCGATGATTCGCTCGCTAATTCCGCTAGCGGTAGTCGCCGTCGTGGCGGTCGGCGCAGCGCAGAGCGGCGAAGACGTAGTCCGTGAGATGCACGACCGTTACGTGGGCCAGTGGTACGAGAACCTGGCGTTGATACAGACGGTTACCTATTCCAGCGCCGAGGGTGAAGGCGTCGATTCCGTTCGCGTCTGGTACGAGTCGATTCAGTTGCCGGGGACGGTGCGGAGCGATATCGCGCCCATCGACCGCGGCGACACCCAGATGTACAAGGACGACTCCTGGCACGTGTTGGAGGCCGACTCGCTGGTGCGCAGCTTCCAGGGCCCCCATCCCGTGCTTCTCCTCGGTTTCGATGTTTACGCGCAGCCGGTGGATGAGACGCTCGAAAGGCTGCGACGATTGAACGTCGATCTCTCGCAGGTCCGGTCTGACGAGTGGGAGGGGAGCGTAACTTACGTAGTGGGCGATGAGTCGAGGCAGTTTTGGGTCGACAAGCAGGATCTTCTTCTCCGACGCCTGATTTTTGTGAATCCGAATACCGGTAGTACGCGAGAGATCCGCTTCGAGGCGTACGAACCGTTGGGCGGCGGCTGGATAGCCACCGAGTTGGTGTTCATGAGAGACGGTCGCGTCGATGTGTTCGAACACTACGACTACTGGACCATCGACGTGCAATTCGAGCCGAGCCTGTTCGAGGTCACCGCCGATCGGACCAGGCCGACTTGGGTGAAGAACTGACGATTGGGCGGAGGCCTATGGAACTGCAAGAGAGACGGAAAGGCGAGCCCGGCCGCCGGGCGCCCAGCTCACGCGTACGTTCTTTAGGGGTACCGCCTCCCAGCGATCGGGTGTGAGTGACCAGCCGATACCCACGCCGATCAGGGCACCCATGATCGCCGACAACGAGCCGGTCGCCTGTTTCTCCTGATATTCGCACTCAAGGGCTGATATGATCGGGCAGGAATCAACCCTGTTGTCGGATAGCAAGTAGCCTACGCCATAGCCAAGCGCGTAGCCGACCACCCCACCCGGGATCATCCATATATGAGACTTGTGACTGACCTCGAGAGTGCTCACCGAGTCGATGGGCACGTTCACGTTTCTGTGACGGAACCCTGTCGCGACAATCCGAAGCGTGTCCGGCCCCAAGGCGACGATGCTACCCTCGACGGGCGTAGGATTCAGTGACCTGACCAGGATCCGGACCCGCGTTCCAGGCTCAAGCGTCGTCCACTCTCGCGATGGTAGTCGGGCGTTCGATGTCGTGTCGCGGGCGCGGGTTTGTGCATGCACGGGTTGGGTGCTCACGAGGAGTAAGGCGCCGACGGTGATCAGTATGTGTTGCATGGCTTCCTCCTATCGAGGTTGGCCTGCAGTCTGAACCGTCTGGGTCAAGAGGGAGTCAAGCGAAGTCGGGTGGGTACGTCGAGATAACGCTTGCGCTCTGTCGGCGAATCAGGTCTCGTCTTTGGAATCCTCATCAAGGGGGTCTAGAATCGGAGGTTCCCCGGATTCGTCCTCTTGCTGTTCCTCGCCGTACTTGATCTCGATGACTTCTTGTATCTCGGGATTGTAGATCTTGTGGATCTGCATGAAGTGGTAGAGGGAGGCGCCACCTCGAGACTTCGTACGGCGGTAATAGAGCCACCCCCGAGATTCCATCCAGAGGAAGAGTCGATCGAGCAGGAACAGCGCGGCGGCGGCCGCGATGCCCCAAAGGATTAGCTTGGTCATTTGCCTGCCGCGCGCGACAGCCTAGCCAACGACGATGTTGAGCAGCCGATCGGGCACGAAGATGATCTTACGGATCTCCTTACCGTCCATGTGCCGCCGAACGGCATCCTCCGCCAGTGCCTTCGCTTTCACCTCTTCCTCGCTGGCACCGCGGTCGACCGTGACCGTAGCGCGGAAGCGGCCGTTCACCTGTACAGCGATGTCGACCTCGTCGGCGACGGCGAGCTGTGGGTCGTACTCGGGCCAGTTGTGGCCTTTCGTGATGGACCCGTCGTGTCCCAACCGCTCCCAGAGCTCTTCGGCCAGGTGCGGTGCGAAGGGAGCGATCATGACGACAAGGGGCTCGATTTCCGAGCGTCGGGGCGATCGACCGCCGGCGCGCGTGGCATTGAGGTATTCCATCATCGCCGCGATGGCTGTGTTGTACTGAAGCGTCGAGACGTCTTCCGTCACCTTCTTGATGGTTGCATGGAGCTTCTGGTTCAGCTCGTCGGTCTCGGGCGGACCATCGGCCAGGTCGTCGCTGGTGGCGGCATCCCAGACGCGATCGAAGAAACGTGAGATGCCGGAGATGCCCTGGTCGCGGAAGTCGCCGCCTTCCTCGTACGGCCCAAGGAACATCAGATACGCGCGGAAGGTGTCCGCGCCGTACTTCTCAACGTAATCATCGGGTATCACCACATTGCCTCGGGACTTCGACATCTTGGCGCCTTCCCTGACGATCAGCCCGTGTTTGCGGAACCGCTCGTACGGCTCTTCGAAGGGTAGGTGTCCCATGTCATGAAGCGCCATGGTGATGAAACGCGAGTACATCAGGTGAAGCACCGCGTGTTCCTCGCCCCCGATGTACATATCTACGGGGAGCCACCTCTCTGTGCGCAGCGCGTCGAACGGTACGTCGTCCCGGTCGGTCGACGGGTAGCGCATGAAGTACCAGGCCGAGTCTAGGAACGTGTCCGATACGTCAGTCTCGCGCTTCGCCGCTCCGCCACATTCCGGGCAGTTGACGTAGAAGAACTCCTCGGACCGGGCCAACGGAGCGACACCGCTCTCGTCAGGCTTGAAGTTCTCTACGTAGGGTAGGAGGACGGGGAGGTCCTCCTCGGGCACGGGAACGATACCGCATTTATCGCAGTGGATTATAGGGATCGGCGGACCCCAATAGCGCTGGCGCGAGATGCACCAGTCGTGAACGCGATAGTTGACCGTTCCGGTGCCCTGGTCCTCGTCCTCGAGCCAGGCGGTGATCTTCTCGATCGCTTTCGCGGCTGGCATCCCATCGAAGACGCCCGAGTTCACCAGCACCTCGTCCTCGGTGTGTTCGGTAAAGGCGCTTTCCAGTTCGGCGTTCGGGTCGAAACCGTCGTATTGCTCCGCGGGGACCACGACGATGCGAATCGGCAGTTCGTATTGCTGAGCGAACTCGAAGTCGCGCTCGTCGTGGGCGGGGACGGCCATGATAGCTCCCCATCCGTATTCCATGAGCACGTAGTCGGCGACCCAGATCGAGATCTCTTCACCCGTGGCCGGGTTGATCGCCTTTGCCCCGGTGTCGACGCCGGTCTTCTGTCGCTCCTCGCCCGCCTTCTTTCGCTCCACCAGGTCCATGGCGAGGGCTTTCTTCACATACTTGTCAACGATGGCGCGTTGCTTCTTGGCGGTGACCTTCTCCACGAGCGGGTGCTCGGGCGCCAGGACCATGAAGGTGGCGCCGAAGAGCGTGTCGGGCCGGGTCGTAAAAACGCGGATCCGTTCGTCAGGGTAGCCGACGACATCGAAGTCGATGTCGGCACCTTCGGAGCGGCCGATCCAGTTCCTCTGCAATCGTTTGGTGGAGTCGGACCAGTCGATCCACTCGAGATTGTCGAGCAGGCGCTGTGCGTAATCGGTGATCTTGAAGAACCACTGATCGAGGTAGCGCTGGACTACTTCGGTTTCACATCGCTCGCAATGGCCATCGATGACTTGTTCGTTGGCGAGTACGGTCTTGCATGACGGGCACCAGTTGACCGGGGCCTTACGGCGCTCGGCCTGGCCGGTCTTGTAGAGCTGAAGGAAGATCCACTGGGTCCACTTGTAGTATTCGGGCTGGGTGACATCGACGACTCGATACCAGTCATACATGAAACCCATGCGCTTCAGCTGGCGCGTGAAGTTGGCGACGTTGCGCGGGATCAGCTCCATCGGATGGATGCCCTGCTCGAGGGCAAAGTTCTCCGAGTGGATTCCGAAGGCGTCGAAGCCAATAGGCTCGAACACGTCGTGTCCTTGAAGCTGTTTGAAGCGGCCGTGGATGTCCGCGCCGGTGAAGGCGTAGACGTTTCCGACGTGTAGCCCCTCCGCCGATGGGTAGGGATACATCATCAGGTTGTAAAAAGGGTGCTCCGCCCCGTCGATGTCGACACGGTACAGCTCGGTGTCGTCCCACCGCTCTTGCCACTTAGCCTCGACCGCCCCCGGGTCGTAGCGCTCGGTCATCGTCCCAGCAACTCTAATCCACTTTCCCAAGAAGAAGAGGCGGTCAACTCACCGCCTCGCGAGCCCGAATCGCTTAATAAACAGGAGGATACGGCCCAAATCAATACGGGCCGGGGAATCTGTCACCTGCGGTAGGTCAGATCCAGCGAGTCCGGTGCGGCGGTGGTCAGAACCGTGACGACGACCGTCGATCCGGTCCACTCGCCCTCGTAGCTGTCGCCGCCGCCGGCATCGAACTGGATCGTCGTGCCGGACCCAGTGTAGGTCCCGTTCGAGGCCCATGCGGTCGTGTCCGAGGCGCCTCCGCCGACTGGTTCGATGATATAGGTGAGACCCATCGCGTAGGCGCCATCCGGGTCCAGAAAGAGGGTTCCGAGGTCGGCTGTCGTGACCTCCGTCGGGGTCGTGGAGACGACCGTAGGCAGAGCCTCGCCATCGACCAGGGACAGTGCGTATTCGCCTGTCACCTGCTCGAAGAACGTGGGATCGCTGTCGCCGCAGGCTGCGGCCACTACGATTGTGGAAGAAAGAACGATGGTCAGCAGTGGTCGTTTCATTTCTTAGAAATCCGTTGTTTCAAGTTTCGTATCGGGCTCGCCATTACGGGCTTTGCGCCTGATAGCCGGGCCGCAAACTGGCTGACACCCGTGGCCTTTGCAAGTCCCGCGATTGTGGCCTATTCGAAGACGTCGCCGCTCCTCACGTAAGTAACGAGAATGCCGAGCCCGTCCTCCTCGGGGAGCGCTACGCGGATGCTCGGGCCGGAAACCGTGGCAAACAGGAAGACTCCCTGAGTCGTCGTCTCCATGATGAGCAGGTCTTCATCGATGGTGAATTCGCCGGTTTGCCAGGCGGTGCTGTCGGTCACAGAAGGGTTGCCTGCGCCGAACCGTGTGACGCGCAGGTCGGTCCGAATGATGTACTCGCCGGCGGGGAGCATGGTGAGCAGGCCACCGGTAACCACGAGCATCCAAACATCGGTCGAATCGAATACGACGGGCGGTGGAGTTCCGTCAACGTCCTCCAGCGTGTATTCACCGGACAGACCGTCGAAGGTAAGCCGCTCTTCGTTGCAGGCTGCCAGCACCACGAGGCCCAGCAGTGCCGGAATCACAATCCTCTCATGCCAGTTCATTGCGGCTCGACCTCCATACTTGACCAATGTTCTGCTTCTCATCACGGTTAGCGTGTGAACATGAGCCTCGGTGCCGGTTCAGGCGTTCCCACGCGGGCCATCTCTATGACGACCACGCCCTCGATGACGTTACCACTCAACGCCAGCGTGGGCGAGCCGGTCTCGAACGATAGTCTGTCGCCGTCCAGAGTCCACAAGCCACGATTCGACAGGCTCGTTTCCACCGTTCCGCCTCCCAAGCTGGTGCGCAGATCGAGCGATAGGGAGTACAGCCCGCCGGACATGTCGGTGGGGGCGGCGGTAGGAGCTGGCTCGAGTACTAGAAGGCCAGCTGTCGCCTCCTCGGACATGCCCTCGCTCGTCCACGTTCTGCTCGGGAGGTCCGATCCATTCACCTGAAGTAGAACGTACTCGCCCATCAACTGCTCGGGCGAGACCGGATCGTCACTGCCGCATCCCGCAAGCCCGGCCATCAAGATGGCGAGAGTCCACGTTGACAACTGTCTGCTGTTCATGATCCAGCCTCGTCTTGTAGCAATCGCTCCAACGCGCCCCACGGTTCTTGGGCATCGCGTACGGCCTCAGCGATTTGTTCGACGGTTCGTGTGAGACTACCGGACCTCTTGTACAGTTCCTGAAAGAGCGTTAGGCGATGGTAGTACAGATGTCGCGCGACCAGCGAGGCGTTGTTCAGGCGGCTCGGGTCGTAGCGGACGAAGGCGCGAGTCTTCATCTCCGGCGCGAGTCCGTTGCGGTAACGATCCGCGGCTTCTTGGAGCAGCGCCTGACGGCGCGGCATCAGTGTTTCGTATGGCAAGCCTTCCTCGTACAAGGCGACGAGGTCGCTCCACAGGTCATCCAGGAAGCCGCCGAACAGGACCGTGTCGTACCAGCGGGCTTGGGCCAGGTTACAGAGCGATTCGTCCTGGCCGCGATCACAGAAAAACTCTATCGTACCAACGGAACCAACGAAATTTGCAAAGCTCTCGTTGAACTTCACCTGGCCGCTGACGAACAGGGTGTTGTGGGTCACCTCGTGGATGACGGTTTCCACCAGACCGACGCTGTCCTGGCTGAGCACGGTGTTCAGGAGTGGGTCCGGAAACCACCCCAGGGTACTGAACGCCGATGTGGTCCGTAGGTAAGTATCGAAACGCTGTGCTTCCAGTTTCTTCTGTTCCTTCTCGGCCGCCTCTCGGGTGAAGAAACCTTTGTAGGGTACGCGACCCACGATCGGGAACCACCACGTGTACGCGGATAGCTTGTC
>JBDHGH010000034.1:0-30630 GCA_039589995.1 Gemmatimonadota bacterium
GCTCCCGTCTTCGGCGATGTGCAGGTAGGCGTTGATGTCCTCGGGATAGCCGCGCTGGAAAACTCGGGGGTCCTTGGAATTGAAGAGCGTGAGGGGACCCAGGTTCACGCATACCAGGATTCCGCCGCCTAGCAGCTTGACGAAATCGCGGCGGTCCATTCGTGCCACGTCACTCATGGCTGACCCCCATCTGTGCGGAGGCTGTCTCTACCGCCTCGACGATTCGTTTGTAAGCCGAACAGCGACACAGGTTGGTCTCCATGCCTTCGATGATCTGGTCGCGAGTGGGGTTGGGGTTCTTCTGGAGTATCCCATAGGCGTTCATGATCATCCCGGGCGTGCAGTAGCCGCACTGATAGCCGCCGAGCTCGAGAAAAGCCTGCTGAACGGGGTGCAGCCGCTCTTCCTCGGCGAGCCCCTCGATTGTGGTAACCTCTTTACCTCGAACGTCGTTGAGATCCGCCATACAGGCTCGGACGGCCGTGCCGTCGACGACGACGGTGCAGGACCCGCAGAAGCCCGCACCGCATCCATACTTGGTGCCGGTCAACTCGAGATCGGTCCGCAGCACCCAGAGCAGGCTGCGGTCACCCTCCGTCTCCAGTGTCACCGACTTTCCGTTGAGTGTGAAGCGGATGGTGTCGCTCATGTTACCCCCGGGTTCGGTAGTCGGTAGACGGTGCGACGGTAGATGTTGAGACCGCACATCCGTGGCAACAGCCAATAGGCGGAACGATTACAATGATAAGGCGGGGAACGGCGCATGTCACGGAGAACCCGGACGCGATCCCGCCTCAAGTCTATAGAGAACTCTGGCGCGCTCGACTCGGTTGCGCCACATTCTACCGCCTCTCGCAACGTGACACTCGTCGTTCCAAACCAGGAGCGTACTATGACTAAGGTCGTGCTGGTTCTCGTCGGACTTCTACTTGTGGGCGCCCAACCGGTGCAGGATCATCCCATGAGCTTCTTCATCACCAGCGTCGGCCCGGGGAACGGGGCGGATCTTGGTGGGCTGGCCGGAGCCGACCAGCACTGCCAGGCGTTGGCCGAGGCGGTAGGCACCGGGGACCTGGAGTGGCGTGCCTATCTGAGCACGATCGCTACCGAGACAGAGCCGGCGGTGAATGCGCGCGACCGGATCGGGACCGGACCCTGGTACAACGCGAACGGTGTTATGGTCGCCAAGAGCGTCGACGACCTGCACAGCGAGAACAACAACCTCAATAAGGAGGCGTCGATCAGCGAGAAAGGCGAGGTCATAAACGGCCGGGGAGACTCGCCGAATATGCACGATATTTTGACGGGCTCGCAGCTGGATGGTACGGCGTTCACCGGCGAGGGCTACACGAACTGCGGCAACTGGACGAGCAGCGGTGAGGGAAGCGCCCAAGTCGGCCACCACGACCGCACCGGCGGAGGCCAGAACCCCTCGTCGTGGAACTCGGCGCACGGCTCACGGGGCTGCAGCCAGGCGAACCTGGTGGGCACGGGCGGTAACGGCTTGTACTACTGCTTCGCGGTCCGCTAGGACGTCAGGTCAACACAACCCCGTTTCAACAAAAGAAAGACCCGCAGCTCAGATCGAACTGCGGGTCTATTCTTGTATGAGGAATTCTGCCGGCTATCCTCAGTCCTTGCAGGCTCGAAACTTCTCGATAGCCAGGTCGGTGCGGCCCCTCAGAGCATGGGGTGCAACCCGACCGCAGAGTCCCAATCCATTCACCGTAGGACACATGCGGTAGCACCAGTTGGTGCGACTCTTGGTGAGGGGACACCCCCACGTGCCGCGGGATGTCGCGGTGAGTCTCAACTGCCTATTCTTCACGCGTTTAACGGCCATGTTCATTCCCCACGAGAAAACAGTCGACATCGTGAGGCTAATCGCACTCTTAATAATAATAGTTATTCTCACGGCTGTGAACCCTCACGAACTCGCTCCCTGCCCCGAGGTTAATGATTAACTTCTTCAATTGCACCCCCGGAAGGCCAGCGCTAGAATACGGCAAATTCTACATAGGGAGCGTAGAGACATGCGCACTTTCATAAAGATGGCTGCATGC
The DNA here is from genome assembly GCA_039589995.1 of Gemmatimonadota bacterium. Classification (GTDB taxonomy): domain Bacteria; phylum Gemmatimonadota; class Gemmatimonadetes; order Palauibacterales; family KS3-K002; genus JBDHGH01. The sequence goes on from JBDHGH010000034.1 coordinate 2,064, forward strand.
ATCGTCGCGATCAGTCTCGTGGCGGCGTGCAGCGAGCAGACTGACGAGGCAGACATGTCGGCGGCAGCCAATGGCAATGTCCTTCTGGCCAGTTGGACGGGTCCTTACGGAGGCGTCCCCGCCTTCGACAAGATGGACGTCGCCTATCTGAAGGAAGCGCTCGAGATCGGCATGGAGAAGAACCTAGCCGAGATCGACGCAATCGCTGAAAACCCGGATCCACCGACGTTCGAGAACACCATCGTTGCCATGGAGGACGCGGGCCGGGACCTGGACCGTGTATCGACCTACCGAGGAATCTGGAGTGGCAATCTATCGTCACCGGAATTCCGCGAGATCCAGATGGAGATGGCGCCAAAACTGGCGGAGTTCCGCACGAAGATCGTCCAGAACCAGGCGCTCTTCGATCGCATTCGGACGGTATACGAGAGCGACGGAGCGAAGGCGCTGCGCCCGGACCAGCAGCGCCTGCTGCAGTTGGTATACGACGGCTTCGCCCGTAACGGAGCTACTCTGACCGGAGAGAAGAAGGAGCGCTACGCGGAAATCAATCAGCGTCTGGCGGAGCTGCACACGCAGTTCGGCAACAACGTGCTGGCGGACGAAGAGGGCTACGTCACCTATCTGACGGAAGACCAGTTGGGCGGTCTGCCAGAATCATTCACTCGGGCAGCGGCGGCGGCGGCCGCCGAACGGGGCCACGATGGCGAGTATGCCGTCACCAATACGCGGTCATCGATGGATCCGTTTCTAACCTATTCCGATGAGCGCGACATTCGCGAGAAAGTCTGGAATACGTATTACAGTCGCGGGGACAACAGCGACGAGCACGACAACAACGCAATCATCGCCGAGGTTCTGCAGCTACGCGCCGAGCGCGTGAAGTTGTTGGGCTACGAGAACTACGCAGCGTGGCGGCTGGAGAATCGAATGGCCAAGACGCCCGAGCGAGCCTTCGAGTTGCTCGAGGCCATCTGGCCAGCGGCACTGGCCCGGGTCGAGGAAGAGGTCGCCGACATGCAGGCGATCGCTGACGCAGAAGGCGCCGGGATCACTATCGCACCGTGGGACTATCGCTACTACGCGGAGAAAGTCCGCCAAGCGAAGTACGACCTCGACTCGGACGAAGTGAAGCAGTACCTGCAGCTGGCAAATCTAGTCGACGCGATGCACTTCGTAGCGGGAGAGCTATTCGACTTCCAATTCACGCCTGTGCCTGAGGGTAAAGTCCCGGTCTTCCAAGAAGACGTGAAGGTCTGGGAGGTGACGGAAAAAACGTCGGGCGACCTGGTGGGCCTCTGGTATCTCGATCCTTTCGCGCGCACGGGCAAGCGGTCCGGCGCCTGGGCAACATCCTATCGCAGCCACGAGAATTTCGACGGCGAGATCACGACGCTAGGCTCGAACAACTCGAACTTCATCAAGGGCGCGCCTGGCGAGCCCGTCTTGATTTCTTGGAGCGATGCGGAAACGCTGTTCCACGAATTTGGCCACGCTCTGCACTATCTGTCTTCCACCGTCGCCTATCCGACGCTGAACGGCGGCGTGCGGGACTATACCGAGTTCCAATCGCAGCTGTTGGAGCGGTGGCTGGTGACGGACAAAGTGATCGACAACTATCTGCTGCACGTCGAGACTGGCGAGCCGATTCCGGAGGAACTGGTCGCAAAGATCAAGAACGCGGCGACATTCAACCAGGGATTCGAGACCACAGAGTACCTGGCCTCGGCGTTGGTGGACATGATGTACCACACCATGGATCCCACGGACCTCGATGTCGACGCATTCGAACGGAAAGCTCTCGAGAAGCTGAACATGCCCGACGAGATCGTCATGCGTCATCGCAGCCCGCAATTCGGTCATATCTTCTCGGGCGAGGGCTATTCTGCGGGCTACTACGGTTACATATGGGCGGACGTTCTGACGTCGGACGCGGCGGAAGCGTTCGCCGCGGCGCCCGGCGGATTCTATGATAAGGAGCTAGCCGCAAAGCTGGTGGCGCACCTGTTCGCCGTCAGGAATTCGGTAGACCCGGCGGACGCCTATCGTGAGTTCCGCGGGCGCGATGCGAGGATCGACGCGCTGATGCGGGATCGCGGTTTCCCGGTTCCAGAATAGGACGCAAGTTCAAAAAGCAAGACACTGAAGGAGCGAGCCCTGCTGCCTACATCCGGCGGTTGCAGGGCTCGCGGTTGTCCTAGTGGTTTGCCTCCGACCCGATCAAGCGAGCGAGTGCGCGCTCTGCAGACAGGACCTGTTTGCGAAGTTCGGTGTCGGGATTCGCCCATAGCTGGAGGTGCTGCTCCGGTGTTGCCACGAGCCTCCTCGAGCTCGGCCAGACGCCGGGTAGACCCAGGTAGACGGCAAGTGTCTGCCAGAGCGAGCGTTGGTGGATTTCCAGGATGAGCTGCTTGAGCAACATAACCCTGCCCGCGACGAGGTGCGAATTACTGTCCGGGGCCAACTGCGACAGCGATTAGATCGACTAACAAGATGCGGCTCTGGCAGGTGTGGAGCAACACCGCAACTCGTCTGATGGCGCCGGGCGAGAGGACACCGCACACTCGACATGCAACGATAGCGCGGCAGACTATCCGAGACTCGCGTGGCCCTGACACCCCTCGAGGTGTGCATAGGGCTGAATATCCGCTGCCTCTCTTCTCGTTGCTCTGTCTGCGCTTAGTTAGCATCTTGTAGCAGCCCAACACCTCGATAGCGATGGCCCCATGTCGAGCGTCAAGCAGTTCATCCGCAAGATACACAGGCGCAGCCTCTGGAAGGCGCTGGCCGGTCTGCTGGTATTGAGCTGCGCCGGTTGTGAGACGGGCCCGGCACCCCTGACCGCCGAGATTCCCTTACACCTCGAAGAACACCTCGACGCCGCGACCATCGTGGGCTCCGAACTGCCTGCGGACGGTCCCGAGTCCATCGTTTGGCGCTTCGACGAGCCGCAGCCCGACTGGAGATCGTTTTCCGCAGCCGAGTCGCGCAACCCGATGCCGGCAGAGCGAGCGGACGATGCCCTACGCATCAACCTGACCGACGCCGACCGCTTGGCCGTCGAAGAAGACTGGGTGGGCGCAGGCATCTACATCGATTCCCCAGGCCTGCTGGCTCTGGAACCGACCCATCTGCTGGTCCGCGCCCGCACCGAGAGCGCCGGTCTATTGACGGTGGTCACCGACGACCTCCAGGGGTCCCGCCCGCGTAGTTACTACCGACTGTTTCAACGCTGGGGCGGGGACAGCCCGATGATCGCGGATGGGTCGGTGCAGAGCTACCTGGTGCCCCTGTGGGGAGAGTGGAGCTTTCCCTCGTCAGGGGATGAATGTTGCCGGGTCGGTGTTATAGCCGAGACCTACGAGCCAGGCAGTGTGGACATCCTTTCGGTGACGGTCGTTTCCGAAGCGATGGCCTTCGCGGGTGATCCATTGGGCGTGATGACCGTTGCCGCCGGGAGCGACGAGCATCGGCGAACGCTGTTCACTCATACGCCCGGCCGGGTTGCCTACACCGTACGTGTCCCCCGCAGCGGTCGCCTCGACGTGGGCCTCGGGGTGGTACAGGACGACGCAGCGGTCGACTTCAGGGTCACGGCGACCTCTAAAGGACAACAGAAAGAGGAGATCTTGCTCGAGGAGAGCGTCGCCGATAGAGCGGCTTGGGTTCAACGCTCCGTAGACCTGTCCGCGTTCGAGGGGCAGACGGTGACGCTCGCGCTGCAGGCGGACGCCGAGAAGCCAGGCACGGTAGGGCTCTGGGCTGCCCCCACCCTCAGTTGCTCAGGAGACGCCGGCCGGCCCGACGTCGTCTTTTACATCATCGACGGAGGTTCGGCGGAGCTCATGAGTGTCTACGGCTACAACCGCCGCACGACGCCCAACATCGAGCGCCTGGCGGCCGAGGGGGCGGTGTTCGAGCAGGCCTACAGCAACGCCACACATACGAGGGTTTCCACTCCTTCGTTCATGACCGGGCTGCAACACAGTGTACTGGGCGGCCCCACCGGCACCGATCCGCTGCCGGAGCAGGTAGTGACTATGGCGGAGCACATGCACCGTGGAGGCTATCTGACAGCAGTCCTCACTGCGAATTCGTACGCGGGCAGGATGAGCAGCCTGGATCGAGGCGTCGACGCCTTATGGGACGAGGCGTGGCCTGACATGAACTATTCCGCGTCATCGGCGTGGATGCATCGGAGCTTCTGGGAATGGCGGGAGGCGTACCCCGCCCAGCCCTACTGGGTGCATTTCCAGTCGGTCGATCCGCACCGGCCGTGGACCCCGGTGCCGCCGTTCACCGGCCTTTTCGGTAGCGTCGACGCGCAACGGCGCCTTGCTGGCTGGGACTCCCGATTGCTAGAGGAAGGTTGGCCACTTCGAGGGTCGGTCCGTACGAAGGTGCCGCTGCCCCGGCTCAAGGAGTTGTTCGAGAGAGCGGACGTCGATCTCATGGAGTACGTCAGCGCGAAACAAGCCCTCTATGACGAGGGGATGGCGCATAACGATTACCAGATCGGCCGGCTCGTGGACCGGATCAAGGCGGCCGGCGAATGGGACAACACGATCTTCATCCTTGCCGCCGATCACGCCCATGCCAACGCGGGCGTCTTTCCTAACTTGGCCACGACGGAGTACCTCTACACGTACGAGCAGGCCATCTTCAGCCCGTGGAGATCCCACATCCCGATGATCGTGGTCTGGCCGGCACGGATCGCTGCCGGACAGCGCTTCAGCCAACCCGTCTCGATGATCGACATGCTCCCTACCATCGTCGACCTCGCCGGTCTGCCCGAACCTGAGATCAGGCAGGGCCAATCGCTGGCGCCGTTGCTGCTGGGGCAGGAAGGTTGGGAGCCGCGACCGGTCATCTTCGACGAGTTCTACGGTTCCGCCACCTCGGACACGCTCCGCGGTCGCATCGGTGTGGTCGAGGGGCGCTGGGGCGCCTCGCTGCTGGTCAACTGGGATCCCTCTCCACCGGAGGAGAACGGCCGAGCCGCCCCATTGCTGGTGTTTGACCTGTGGAACGATCCAAACCTCTCTCACAGCCTGCACGAGGAGCGGCCCGACCTCGTGGAGCACTACACCGAGTTCCTCGAGGCTCAATGGGCGGCGCACCGGGCCCTAGCGCAGCGATTCACCCGCTCTGGAGAGGGGGCGGCGTTGACGCCGGAGCAGCTGCGCACGCTGCGTGCGTTGGGCTACATCCAGTAGGGCTGGCGCGTGGTGTGAAACGAGAGTGGCAAGCGAACAGCCCTCGACTACCAAAGAGGGAGTACGGATGGTGAAGCAGCCGGCTTGGATAGAGAAATTGTTTGCCACGATCGACGCGATGGATCCAGACGCGTTCGTCTCATTCGTTACGGACGACGCGATATTCCGATACGGCAGCAACCCGCCCATCGAGGGGAAGCCGGCAATCCATGAGGCCGTGGCCGGTTTCTTCTCCATGTTCAAGGCGATTGGTCACTCTCTCGAGGGAACGTGGTCGCATTCCGACGCGGTTTTCGTGCAGGGCCAGGTGCACTATACGCGCCACGACAGCTCGACGGTCACCCTCCCGTTCCTCAACTGCTTCAAGATGCAGGGCGAGATGGTGCGAGAGTACTTGATCTACACAGATCCAACCCCGCTTTCGGCGTAGGGTCTAACTCGCCGGGTTCAGCTCTCTGTGTCAGGTACGCGCTCGGCTGCGGGATTGGCTCAGCGATTGCTCGGCTAATCGGCGGCCGACACGCGAGCCTACTTGGATGGTTAGATAGTCACGCCGAATGGACGACGGAGCGCGAAGGCGGCGGCCATGGCGAGGATGAAATAGACGATGACCCAGTGCGTCTTCCAACCCAGCAGGCTGACTTCCGCTTCGGGATAGCCAACGGAGATCGATCGCACCGGGCCGTCGCGAATCGGCTCTTCGGCGGGATAGAGTAGCTGGTCGAATAGACTTCCGGAGGCTCGAACCGGAGACCTTCTCACGATCGAGCTCGAAACGTCCAGCCGTTTGCTGAAAGCGGCATCACCTACTCGAAGCTGGAGTTGGTGCTGGCCTGTGTTTTTGGCGCGTATGCGCCAGGCGACCTCGTTCAGCGATGGAATCCACAGCGGCTGGGTTTCGACGTCGAGACCCCGAGGTGCTTCCAAGACAAAGAACGAACCCGACGCCTTGTACGAGCCGGGTTTCAGCTTCACCTTGACGATCGCAGCGCTACCCGGCTGCAAACCTTGATAGCCGTAGTGATACTGCAGCTGGATGATTGCCAGCACCAGCGGAACGATCATCCAGAGGGTCGGAACGATCGAGAGCCGCAGGTATCTGAAACTGTGCCCGAGGATGTCGACCTGGGCGCTCAGAATCGCTCGCGGATCGTCGCTGAACAGCCGGATCTCGAAGATACCCGCGCTGATTTGGCGCTTCACGGCGGCGAGCGCCTTTTGGTCGGAGGTCGCCTTGAAGACCAGGAGCATACCCACGGCGGTCAGCACCGACACGAGCGTCAAGCCCGCGAGGGACGGGAGCTCGCGGAAGGGGAGAAGCAGCGTGTCGAATACGCCACCGAGGATCTTGTTCAGGATCTCCATCTAGGGATGCGTCACGAGATGTAGCCCAGGCCTTGCAGACGTTTGCGTATCTCCTCTTCCGAGTCCACCTCTTCGAGCTGAGCGAGCTCTTTCTCGAGCGCGTGCGTGATGAACTCTTCCACCGAAGAGTAGCCCGCTATATCGGCGTAGCGCTTGTCTCGCGACAAGAGATCCCTATCGAGCTTCACCTTCGATCCGAACATTGGCACCTCCGTTTGTCTTATCTGCCTGCTGTCTGCTGTTCTTCTGGAGGGAACCCCTCGATGCCGAACTCGGCGAGCACGGCGGCAGCCATATCCCTGAGCGAGTCGACCTCGCGCTGAAGCGGGCGATTCGTGAAAAGCACGCCGGGTACGACGTCGCGGTCCATTTCATGACCGCCGCTCCAAAGGCCTGTGTTGTCGTAGAGAAGTCCGTGTGGAATCCGCCCGACCGCCGACTCGTCAGAGCTGCGAAAACCTTTAGCGTAGCCGATGACCAGGTCGGGGCCGATGTCGTGGTGTCCGGTGTCGCGATAGATCCGATCGCGCCGATAGACCTGGGTGATCACGGGCTCGCCGGTCTTCGCGTCGGCGACTCTGAGGAGTCCGCGCGAGATCTCATCCATGATCAACGAGCGTTGTTGTTGAGGTACGGTGCCAAAACGCTCGCGGCCCTGCAGGTTGATGTAGAGACCGTTGAGACCGAGTGCGTAGGCCTGTGTCCGCGACCAGTCGACGTTGGCGAAGAATTCGGTCTCGCCCTGACGCGAAGGGTCTTTCAGAGCAAGGTAGCCGTTGTCCTTGAGCCAGGTGTTCAGGTTGAAGGCGCGCCGCCAGGAGGTGAACCCGTGGTCGGACATGACGATGAGCGTCGCGTCACATCCGATGCGCTCCAACGTTTCGCCGACGATGTCGTCCGCCTCGACGTACAGGTTTTCGATGGCCTGCCGATATTTTTCGTCGGCGAGCGAATCGTGTGCAGGATGATCGGGGTCCATCGCGCGCCACATCACGTGCGACACCTGGTCCAAGTTTCCGAAATAGTAGAAGAGCAAGCCGCCCTCGAAGTTCTCGAGAACCCGGTCGTACTGTCGCCGATGTTCGGCGGCGACGATCGCGGCCTGGTTGATGAATTCGTCGTCGTCAAAAACACCGGCGGTCAGGGCCCGGGTGTCCTCCGGCATCCCCTGCGTGTAGTAGCGGCCGCCGGCGCTTAGCTGTGCCGCATAGTCCGCCGGCGTCGAGATCGGCATCGCGGGTTCTAGGGGGTCGATGTTGATCGGTGTGACATAGAGCTCGAACTCAGGCCGGACCTGCTTGAGGTAGAAACGGCAGATGCCCAACACGGTCTGAAAGAAGCCGAGCTCGAATTCCACCATCAGCCACTCGCTCCACTCGCCTTCTTGCAGGATCGCTTCCTGATCGCCGAGCACGAGCTTGGCAGTGGGCTGCGTGGGGTCGATATAGACCGTGAAGACCGCCTCCAGGTCTTCGGGCTCGGCCAGGAAGGGATGTGGCGGCCCTCTGAGGTTGCCTCGGAATACGTCATTCACGACCTCGGCCGGATAGACAGCGCCCCCGCCCGCGATCGTGGCCGTGATCCGTTCGGGCGCCGTGGTGAAGAACGAGAACGTACCATACGTGCCGAGGATGTCGGGGGTGCCCATGCCGCTGAGCTCGCGGCTGGCCCTGCCGGACGGCGGGAAGTTGGCCGGCATACGAATGATCGTCGTCGGAACGCCGTGATCCTCGAGCACCTGCCAGAACGGGGTACCGTGGCGAAGCAATTGGACGCCGCCGCCGGCGAGCGGGAACCGCCAACGGCCGAGGCTGAGGACCTTGCTCGGCTCTTCGGTCCGGCTCGTCGAGAGGTACGGGACCATCGTTTCGGGGTCTCGGTGCATGAAGTCGAAGATGCCGTGGCCGCCGGCATCGAGCCCGGTGATGAACTCCGACCAGGCGACGGGACTTTGCGGCGGGATCGAAGTCCGCAAGGGCGAGAAGCGACCGGAGCGCGCCAGCCGCTCGAGGTTGGGTAGCCGGCCTTCTGACATCAGGCGCTCGGTCAGGGCGTAGTCCATCCCGTCGAAGCCGAGAACGATCACGCGCTTCTCAAACGGTGGAGCGTCGCCGCCGCAACCGGCGGTGAAGCCGATCGCGAGAAGGATGCTGAAGATGCCTAGCGGGTTGCTCACTCAGCCTCCTCTGATTCCGGCAGCAGAGCGCCGGGCTTTCGGTTTTCTTCAAACAGCTTGCTTCCATCCATGTAGGGCGGCGCGTCGATTCCGAACAGCCAGAGTGCCGTCGGCGCGATATCGATCAGGGTCGGATCGTTCTTGTCGATCGAGCGGTTGCAGAAGAAGACGCCGGGCACCAGGCGCGGGTCGACGCAATGGTCGCCGCTCCAGGGCTTGCGGTTATCCTCGAAGACCGTGTCCGCCACCACCCCGGTCGCGCCGTCCCAGGAAGCCCGGTAGCCGGAGTTGTATCCCACCAGTATGTCGGGCGCATTCTGCAGGTATGGCCCCTTGTAGAGCTGATCCGTTACGAACAGCTCACGAATCCCGACATCGCCTTTCTCTTCATCGACGAGGCCACTGAGTCTTTCTCGCAGTTCCGCCTTCAGCGCTTCTGCCTTCTCACCAGGCTCGACGATTCCCTCGGCCTCTCGTCCGCGGAGGTTGAGATAGAGGCCAGTCAATCCGAGGGCGTAGGCTTTGGTCCGCGACCAGTCGACATCGCGCAGCCATTCGGAGCTGCCGTCCGCTCCACGCTCGAGGGCGAGATAGCCGTTGTCGTGCAGCCATTTGTTCAGGTTCACGCCGCGCCGAAACGAGGTGAATCCGTGATCGGACAGCACCATGAGCACGTCGCCGTCTTGCAACCGATCCAACATCCGTCCGACCAAGACATCGTTTTGCACATACAGCTTCTCGATCGCATCCCGATGTTCAGCGCGCGCGCCGTCGCCGGAGGCCGGATGACCCTCCTCCAGATAGCGCCAGAACATGTGCTGAATGCGGTCGGTTGCGTCGAACACACAGACCAGTGCACCCCGTCGGAGTTTATCGAGCGCAGTAAAGAACATCGCTTCGCGCTCGCGATCGATATCGTGAGTCAACTGGAGGAATGTCTCGTCGGGGATGACGCCCTCGTTCAGAGCCCAGGTGTCCTCGGCCAGACCGGTGGTAGCGTACTTGCCAAGCTTCTTGGCCAGATAGATCGCGTAGTAGGACGGGTGCGAGATCGGCATCGCCGGCTTCTCGGGATCGATGTTGATCGGCGTCATGTAAAGCGAGAAATGCTCGCCGATCTCGGTGACCATGAGACGGCAGATGCCCCGGACCTTGAAGGCGGGCGCGGCGGGAAACTCGAGGTTCACCCAATCGCTCAACTCCCCGACCTGTAGCGATAGGCGATGCCCGTTGACCGAGATACGGGCAAGTTCGGCTTTGCGGTCGAGCTCGATAAAGAGCGGCAGCTCGAGGAGGGGATCACCGTCCAGGAACGGGTTGGGCGGACCCTGAACCGCCGTTTCGACCCGGTCAGCGTTCACAGCGAGCTGCACGCGTGCGCCGCCTTCCTTGAATCGGCCGCCGGATCGCCGGGTAGTGAACAAGGTGAAGGTTCCCTGCGTGCCCAGTAGGTCGGGAACCGACATGGCGCTCAATTGCGCCCCACGAAACCGGTCGGGCGGAAAGGTGATGGGCACCCGCAGAATCGTGCTCCATATGTCGTGCGCGCCGAGGATCGACCAGAACGGCCTGGACTTTCTGAGCAGCCGCAGCTCAGGACTGCCGAGCGGCAGGCGGAACCGCCCCAGCCTGAGGAACCGCTCGACCTTGCCGACCCGAGTCGAAGAGAGGACCGGGAGATACGTCCGCCGGTCGCGATCCAGGAAGTCGAAGATGTTATGCTTGGCGGGATGGGTCCCGGTAGCGAAAGAGGACCAGGCGACGGGCGACACCGACGGATAGGTGGTCCCCAGGCGATGGTAGCAACCCATCTTCGCCAGACGTTGGAAATTGGGCAGCTTCCCTTCCGCCAAGAGCCGATCGGTGAGGCCGGGATCCTGGCCGTCGAAGCCGATGACGATCAGCCGTTTGATCCTTGGGCGCGCCCGGCGCACGCGACGTACGGCTCGCCAGGTCATGCGAAACGGCCACACCAGCAGCGAGAAAACCGCCATGAGGCCGGTGACGAAGACGACCAGGAACGACGTGACGAAGACGAAGCCGGCGCCGGGGCCAACGTATGCGGCTGCCGGGCTTGGTGTGACCAGCAGAACGGCGAGCGCCAAATAGGCTGCTGCGAAGTGCGGCGGTTCGAGCTTATTCTTAATCCAGCGGCCTATCACTTGCACGAAAGGGAGAACCGATCGATGCCATCGCCGCTCCTGCGACTCTACCGGCGGGCGAGATACGGGAAACCGATCGTCGTGGTCTCGGGTCTTCCACGCTCGGGCACATCGATGATGATGCAGATGCTGGAGGCCGGCGGCCTCGAGATCCTGACGGACCGAATAAGATCTGCCGACGAGAGCAATCCGCAAGGCTATTACGAGCTCGAAAGGGTCAAGGACTTGGACAAGGGCGGCGATCCTTCCTGGCTAGAGGACGCGCGGGGAAAGACCGTCAAGATCATCGCATTCCTTCTCAGGTATCTACCGGAGAACCTGAACTACCGAATCATCTTCATGCAGCGTGACCTGGAAGAGATCGTCGCCTCCCAGGCCAAGATGCTCGTTCAGCGCCAGGAGGCGTCGGAAACGGACGACGATCGGATAATCGAGCTGTTCAAGCAGCACCTGTCGAGAACGCGGAACCTGATCATGAGCCACGCCTGCTTCGATGTGCTCGAGGTCCGCTACAGCGACGTCATTCGGAATCCAGTCGAACAAGCTGAGTGCGTGAGTCGCTTCCTCGGCGGCGTGCCCGATGTTCAGAGCATGGCCGCCGTCGTCGATCCCCAACTGTACCGCAACCGCCGCCACCTCGGGCGGCGCTGACCGAGAAACCAAGCGCTTTTTCGCCCCCTACTGGATGTAGCCCAGCGAGCGGAGTGTACGAAGCTGAGCGGGCGTCAGCGGCACTCCGCCTTCCGGATTGAACCGCTGAGCCAGAGCCTGGTGTGCCTCCCACATCTCCTCCAAGTACTTTGTGTATTTCTCGACGAGTTCCGGGTGTTCCTCGTTCACCGGCTTTACGCACCAGTGATCGTTCCAGAGGTCGAAGAGCAGCAGCGGCATGGGCCGGCGCCGATCCTCGTCTTCCTCCGGCGGCCCGAGCCATAGCGACGCGCCCCAGCGGCCATCGACGACCTCGATCAACCCGTTCATCTCGCCGGTATCGGAATTGAGCCAGTACTCATCCAAGATGACTGGGCGCGGCTCTACATCTCCGGTTCCCAGAAGCAGCGGCGCCAGCGACCGGCCCTGTTTCACTTCCGGCTGCGGCAGGCCCACCAGGTCGAGCACGGTGGGCAAGACATCGATCATGGAAACGGCCTCGCCGAAGCGCTGGCCACCTTCTATGTGTCCCGGCCAGACGAAGATGAGCGGGACGCGGGTGACCGAAGGCCGGAACATCGCGTAGACCCACTGGGGCGGCAGCGAGTCCTGGATCGCGAGGCCCATGTCATCCATAGCCGCGTCGGTGCTATGGTCGGCGCCGATGATCAACAGTGTGTTCTCCCACTCGCCCTCGGCCTTGAGCCGCTCGACCAGCCGGCCGAGCTGGTAGTCGTTGTGGGCCATCGTCTCGTCGTACAGGCCCTGGTGGAGGGCGAAGAACTCGACCCGGCTGAGGCCCGTCTTCTCGTAGGCTTCCGAGTAAATGCCGTGGCCACCCTCCTCACGGAGGTGGTCGTTCCACTCTTTCCAGACCTTGCGCTGATCGGGACCGACGAACAGGCCGCCGAAGGGCGGCACGGCGGGAAAGTCCTCGTGAACATCGGTGGTCTGGAAGTGCACCCAATACGGCTCGCCTGGGTACGCCTCGCGCCAGTTCCAGTAGCCCTCGTGCAGATAACGTGAGGATTCCTTGTGAGGCTCGGGCCCAAAATAGGCGAACTCCTCCCAGCCCTCGCGCATGAAGTCTACCCCGCGCTGCAGACCGCTCAGGGTCCCGGCGTTGGGGTTGGCGAGGAACACGCCGGTCTGGTAGTCGGCGCGGTGAAAATGCTGCGCCATCGTTACGGCGCCCTCGGGAACCGGGTCGCTCCAGTTCCTGAGGCCCCCGAGCACGCTATGCTGAAGCGATGTCATGAACGAGGCGGTCGAGGGCTTCGTCCAGGAGGCGTTGCTGTAGGCTCGCTCGAAGACAGCGCCCTCGGCCGCCAGCCGCTCGATGTTGGGAGTGGTGCGGCGGTTATAGCCGTAGACGCTCATGAAATCGGCTGCGCCACCGTCGATGACGTAGAAGATGACGTTGGGCTTCGCGGATCGAGCCGATCCGGTCAGCGTGGGCGCCGCCCAGAGCGCCACGGTCCCTGCCCGCTGGGCGTCCGCATCGAGCACCAACGTCACCGTTCGCCCAGCCAGGTGCGACAGATCGACGGAGCGTTGCGCCCAACTCGACTTGTCGGCGTAAGTCTCCTCGAGCAGCGTCTCGGGCTGGCCGCCCTGGAGGCTCGCCGTAATCCGGAAGGTCACGGGAGCGTCGTCCCGCAGCACGCCGAGCCCCAGGTCGAGGCGACCCGCTTCGGGCACGCGGACTCGGTACCCCAGGCTGCCCGGCGCATGCACGTAAAGCGCGCGCCGGTAAACACGGCTCCGGATCTCTTCCACCACTCCCGCACGCGCATCCGCGTAGTTCGCCTCTTTAGGTATCACTTGTATCGACAGGACCTCGATGCTGCCCGGCTCTTCGGCGTCGAACCCAAGGGCGAGCTGCCGCCACGGGCCCTGCCAGCGCCCGCCCGACCAATCGGCGCGCAGTAAGTACGTCTGCACCGAGCCATCGCCGATCACAGCGACGCTTTCGCCGAAATAGGCGAACGCGCTCAGGCCACCGGCCGTATCAGAGCTCTCACGCAAATTGAACAGGATATTGAGGTTTCTTATCTGATCCGACGTTCGCGCACGCACCAGCACATAGGCCCAATCGTCGCGCTGCCAGTCGGGAAGGTCGACATAGAGCCCGCCACGCGGGCCGCCTTCGCCGAACCGGTTGTCGTCGGTCAGCGTCAATAGCAGGGCCTCGTCGCTGCGAGTTATCTGCGCCGGCTCGACCTCGGAGTCCCGAGGAATGATTGGCTTCCAGTCGGGTTGGGGCTCATCGAAACGCCATGCGACGACAGCGGGCACCTCCGCCGCTACCTCGGAGCCCTCGATGCTTGCAGCATCGAGGTGCTCTTCCAGGTGAAGCGGAAGCTGGGCCGTCAGGGGTGCAGGGCCTGTATCACAGGCCCCAGAACCGAGCGCCAGCGTTCCGATGGCCAGCATTACCATCGAACGGCGGATCCGGAAGCCGCGAGCTTTCATAGTCATATCGATCTCCTCGAGACTGACGGAACCCATCACTGTATGTAGCCCAGCGAGCGGAGCGTACGAAGCTGCTCGGGCGTGAGCGGCACCTCGCCGGTACGGCTGAAGCGTTGGGCGAGAGCGCGGTGTGCTTCCCACATCTCCTCCAGGTACTTGGTGTACTTTTCTACCAGGTCGGGCCGCTCCTCGTGCAGGCTGTTGAGGCAGTAAGGGTCGTTCCAGAGATCGAAGAGCAGGAGGCGCGGTCTCTCCTCATCGTCTTCATCCCCGTCTTCGTCCGCAGCATCATCGTCGTCTTTGCTTTCGATGGAGAGAGAGGCGCCCCAGCGGCCGTCGATGACCTCGATGGTCCCCTCGAGCTCGCCGGTGTCCCAGTCGACGTAGAACTCATCGAAGACGACGGGGCGCGGCTCCCATCCCTCCTGGCCCAGCAGCAAGGGAGCCAGCGACTGTCCCATGGCGACTTCGGCCGGCGGCAGGCCCGCCAGATCGAGGATCGTCGGGAGCATGTCGATCATCGAGACGGGTTGGCTGAAGCGCTGACCGCCGGCGATGCGCTCCGGCCAGACGATGATCAGCGGTATGCGCGTGGAGTACGAGCTGAAGAGGGGAAGATGTTGGGGAATCGAATCGAAGACCCCAAGGCCGTGCGTGTTGCCATGGTCGGCGGCGATGATGAGGAGCGTGTGCTCCCACTCGCCTGTGACTTCGAGACGTTTCACCAGCTGACCCAGCTGGTAGTCCTGGTGCGCCATCGTCTCGTCGTAGAGCCCGCGCCCAGCGTTGTACAAGGCAACCCTGTCAATCCCGGTCTTCTCGTAGGCTGAATCCGGATAAGCCCGATGCGAGAGCCACCGGGGCCGAGGCCGACCCGATGCCTGGGCCAGCTGGCGCTCCCACTCGTAGAACCGCTCGCGCAGCTCGGGATCGACGAACGAGCCAGCAAACGGGGCCGCCGGCTTCCAGGGCCAGTGCACATCGGTCGTCTGGAAGTGCACGAAGTACGGCTCGCCAGGGAACGCTTCGCGCCAGGACCAGAAATCGTCGTGGAGCTCGAGGGTCGAGGTCGAGTTGGGCTCCGCACCGGCATCGCGCAGCGCATCGGCGCCGCGGTCCATGCTGGTCATGGTGCCGGCGTAGGCGTTCGATGAGAACACGGCGGTCTGGTAGCCGGCGCGGTGGAGGCGCTCGGCCATCGTGACGGCCTGCTCGGGTATGGGATCGGAGTCGGTCTTGTAGCCGCCGAGTACGCTGTGCTGCAACGATGTCGCGAACGATGGAGTCGACGTCTTCGACCAGGTCGAGTTGCTGTAAGCGTTCTCGAAGACGGCTCCTTCCTCGGCCAGCCGTTCCATGTTCGGCGTGGTGGGGCGGTTGTATCCATAGACGCTCATGTAGTCGGCGCCGCCCGCGTCTATGATATAGAAGATCACGTTGGGTTTGTCGGTGGCGCGAACGCCGCTCACGGTTGGGGCCGCCCAGAGCGCCACCGTTCCCGGTTCATCCGCTTCCGCCTCCAGAGTCAGCGTGATCGAACGGCCGGCCCACGGGCTCAGATCGGCGCTCTGGTGATCCCATTCCTCCTTGTTCGTTACCGTCTTCTCCAGGACGGTCTCGGCCTCGGCGCCGTCTACCACGCCGACGCTGAACGTGATCGGGATGTCGTCACGGAGCACGCCCAGGCCTACGTTCAACCGGCCACTATCAGGAACTCGAACCGGGAAATCGATTCGGCCCGGGGCATGGGTGTAGAGGACGCGTCGGTACGCCTCTCCGCGTACCTCGGTGGCAACGCCGGCCCGCGAGTCGGCGTAGTTGGCTGCTTTAGGGATGACGCTGACGGAGAGAAGATCGAGGCGTCCCGGGCTGTTGCCACCGATCCAAATGCCCAGCTGCTTCCATGGGCCTTCCCACTCTCCCCACGACCAGTCTGCCCGCATGATGTAAGTATGGATCGCTCCGTCCTCGATCACATCGACGTACTCGCTGAAGTACCTGAATGGGCTCCAGCGTCCCTCGGCGTCCTCTTTGTCACGAAAGTTGAGCGCGACCTCGACGAACTGTAGGCTGTCCGCGGTTCGCGCACGGATGGCGACGAAGGCCCAATCCTCGCGGGTCCACTCGGGCAGATCGACGTAGATGCCTCCTGCGTATTGGCGCCGCCCGTTAGGCAACGGGCGGCTGCTCGTCTCATTGAGTACGAGACTAACGCCGTCTTCGACCCGCTCGATATCCAACGGTCCCATCACCGGGTTAGGTGGCACCGCGACCTTCCAATCGCCGGGGCCGTCCTCGAGGAGCCACTCGACGGCTTCGGGAGGATTCTCGGGGACCTCGGACCCCTCGATGCGGGCCGCGTCGAGGTGTTCCTCGAGGTGCAGAGGATGATTCGCAGTCAAAGCCGGCGAGCCGGTCTCACATGCGGTGAGGCCGACAACCAACGGCCAGATGATGAGTGCGGCTGACCACCGGCCGCAGGCGGCGGAAAGGCGTGCGATCTGCATGGCTGGGGCTCTCCTTGCCGGAGTCGCAACGTGACCACAAGACGTATCCGCGCCTGAAGCACGTACGGATATGCTCAGGCGAAGTATGTTCTATTCAGCGATTGGATCGCGGATATATCGAAAAGGGCGCGAGGGGTAACCTCGCTCGCATCGAATGGTGCCATGCCAATATAGGGTGGCGGCGAACGGCTTGCCATAATCTACTCAAGGCTGCCCGGTGCGCCTTGAGGTTCACGGCACCAGGAAGGCCAGTATCAGGCCGGCGATGGCGAGCAGCGCCGCGATCATGATGAGCTCGTGTCCGCTCGCCTTCTGTCTCCCCTTCTCGCCGTGATACCAGGCAACGACGAAGGTGAAGAGGAGGAGATCACCGCCTGACGGGCAAGGCTATGCTCGAGGCGTAATCCGCGTTCCGGTAAACCCGCATCGTCGGCGGCGGAGAAACCGGTGGAGCCTCAGTATTATCCGCATCCGCTCCCGTGATCGTAACGCGTATCCGATGCCCGGCGTTGAACACCGCGGCCGTCGGATGGAGATCCATGACGATCTCCGCTGGCTCGTCGGACGGCAGTGGAACGCGATCAGACTCGAAGCTGCGCTGGTACGGAAGGCCCATATTGTCCCACGGCGCTTCGTCAAGCTTCCGATGCGACCCGCGAAGCACGCCCTCGGTTATGTATCGCACGTTTCCTTCGGCGTCGACTTCTTCGAGGAGTACGTGGAAGTCCACGTCACCACCCTTGGCGGTCGCGTACAGCGTCACGACAGGATGCCCGACCACGGTAAGGTCGTTCTCAAGCGGCGGACTCGTATAGGTCAGCGCTTTCCGGTCGTTGGCCGCCAGTTCTCTGTAGGCCATCATCGGAACGCCGACGGCGTTATCCCAACGCGTTGTCGTGCCGGTGGTGGTGGTCAGATCCACCGTGTACGCGTCGTGGGCTTCACGGTCCTCCGGCGCGGACTCGGTCAGCCCTCCATCGTTTACGGACTCGACGCTACCCGAGGGGCCTGCTGAAAGGTAGAGCCGCGTCGTCTCTGTTCCCGGCGGCGGCCACGAGTCGGCCGACTGCCAAGTCCACGAGCCGGGATCTTCCATCATCGCGTAGTGGATCGGCGGCTCGTTCATGATCCCGTTGTCGATCCCTTTGAGCCAATAGTCGAACCAGCGGTGCTGCTCGATAGCTACCAAGCGCCCACGTTCGGCCATCAGCGCGCTGTCGGGCATACCCCCGTGCGACCAGGCTCCGATACCCAGCTTTTGCGGACCCTCGTAGTTGACGTACCACAGCACGGCGTCCGTGACGAAGACATCGAACCAACCGTTGAAGTGATAGGCGGGGACCTCGGCTTCGTTGACCGATTCGAGTAGAACCGAGGGCCCGTGCCGTGACCATGCCAGGGTCGGCACATCGTGGTCGCGGAAACGGGCCGCGCTGTATTCGCCCATGACGTCCCAGTTGTCTTCGTGCTGCTCCATCGCCTCGCCTAGCATCACGCGGTTGCTGTCCGCGTCGACGGGCGGCGCGGACCACTCGCGATCGAGGTTGTGCGTCAGACCGGCCCAGTGATCGAGCATGTCATCTCGGAAGACGCCTCCTGGATAGACCAGATCGTACATGTCGAAGGCGGCGACTCGTGGGAAGATCGCCCTTAGCGCCGAGGGCGCCTTTGATGCTGCCATGTACTGGGTGATTCCCAGGTACGAGCCGCCGTACATGCCGACGTTGCCGCTGCTCCAAGGTTGAGTGGCCAGCCACTCGATGATCTCCACGGCGTCTCGGGTTTCCGCCTCAGAGAACAGTCCCTCGAACCTTCCGTAGGACGCACCGCTGCCGCGCACGCCTGCGGAGGCTACGACGTAACCGTGCCTCACGAGCCGCTGCAAGTCAGGCTGCGCATCGACCATGGAATTGATATCGGGCGCTTCTCCGCCTCCAGAGAAGATCCTGGTCAACTCCCGTGGGTTGCGGTGGTAACGCGAGTGGGTCCAGACGACGGGCAGGCGCTCGTCGACGGGCACACCGTCGATCGCCGGCCGCGTGACGTCCACCGCCAGCTTCACACCGTCCCGCATTTCGACGTACCGAGAGACCGTCACCCAGTCGTCGAAACGGGCTTCGGAATAACCCTCGTAGCGGCCGAACTCTGAGACCCAGTCCGGATGTGCTTCGCCAGTGTCGCCGGATCCTATATCGCAGGCGGTTAACACCCAGGCAGATAGTAGCGAAACAATTGCCAATCGAGTCCGCATCGTGTCACCTCGATAGCGAGTGGGTTGAACGTCGGCAGACTAAGAATCTAGGACCATTGGGGCGGGCTTGCGCCCTGCGGCCCCTACGTGTCCTAGCGTCGTTCAGATTCAATATCGGTCTGCGCGTAGTAATCATCGAGTCGATCGAAGAACGCGTCGCGACTCTCGGCGGAGGCGAAGAAGTCGAACCGGCCCGCGGCCCGCTCGACCCTCATCAGTTCGATCAAGAAGTTGTAGATGGCGTTCGATGCCCGCAGCTCGGCGATGAGGGCCGTGTTTTGGGCATCGAGAAGATCGATGATCGATCCGAGACCACGACTGTAAGAGTCCTGCACCAGCTCGAAGTTGCTCCGCGCAGCATCGGCCGCGTCACGTGACAGGTCTATATTGGCCAGCGCCGCTCCCATGGTATGCATCGCCGTTCGGACCCGGCCTTCGACGCGCTGTGCCGCCGAAAGCCGTTCGGTCTCGATCTGCGCCAATTCTTCGGACGCCTGGCTCTTTACCGAGAAACGCGCGCCGCCTGTGAGAAGTGGATAATTGAGAGAGAAACCCACGGTCCAGCGGAGGTCCTCGAACCCGGGGAAGACTGTTCCCGTGCCGCTGGTGGAGAATACGTCGTTGACCGAAGCCAGTAAGGCCAGGGTCGGAATGTAAAAGGCGCGGTCCGCTGCCTTGAGTGCGCGACGCTGCGCCGCGGCGAGGGCGGTTAGCGCCTTCAACTCGGGCGACGCGTCCAACGCCTCCTGGGCCATGAAGCCACGGAAGACGCGGAAGCTCCAGGGATTCTCGAGATACGGTGCGAGTCGCGATTGGCTGGTGAGCAACTGCGGGTCTGCCAGCTCGGTCTCTTCGGTGGCGAAGCGTTCCTCGAGCGGCCGGTCCAAGAGACGGTTGAGCTCGATCTCGGTGAGGTTACGAATCGCGTTGGCGTTGATCACGGCCTGGCGGTTGTTGGCGATCTGGTTTTCCCAACGATAGACCTCGCCGGGATTCCCTGTGCCGACCGATCGACGCACCTCTGCGAATTCTAGGTTCTCGCGGGTGATGTTCAGGTTCTCGCGCTCGATTCGCTCGATCGTCTTGGCCTTCAGTATGTCGAGATAAGCGACAGCAGCCTCGAAGGCGATGTCGAGCCAGATCGTCTGACGGTCCTGCACGCGGGACTCTTGCACGGATTTCTGAATTGTGTAGTCCGCCCACACCGGATCGGCGTAAATCAATTGGGTCAGAGTCGCCTGCCCCGTCAGCATTTGCTCGGGCCGAAAGCTGACGCCAGACTCGGCCTGGCTCTGATCGATGACGCTCCAGTCCAACCCGAGCCCGATTTGCGGCAGGAGGTTGGCCCGGGCGATCCCGATGTCGGCAGCCCCGGCGGCAACGGCGCGATCCGCGACGGCCAAATCGAGGTTGGCCTCGACGGCCTCGCGAACCACTGACTCCAACGTCCAATCGCGCTCGACGAGTTGACGCTCTTCCGATATGAGTTCCGCCTCGGTGACGACCTTCCAGGGCGGATAGACATCGATCGCGCGCGCCGTGGCCATGTTGATCACGAGGCGCGATTGCGGCGCGAACGCGATCGGCAGCGATGATGCATCGGCACCCAGGAGAATCGACTGAATATTGAGTGCCACGCGTCGCGCTACTCGCTGCGGGAACCTTTCGGGCCGCTGCCCCGCCAGGATACCTTCGACGACTTCGGGCCTGCCAAACCAACTGAAGCTGGGGAGCCGTCGATCGATCAACCCCTGAACCAGGCTTCGCCAATCATCATCAGACAGTTGGAACTGGGGCAATAGGTAAACCGCCTCCACATCAGCCTCATCGAGCGCGGAAAGGATGGGCGCGGTACTGAGCCCCACCGGGATGAGGACCGGATCCAATCCGCTAGCCTGCCCCAAGGCCTGGAGGTTTTGCGACAGCTCGGGCACCGCCTCCGCCAAGGGTCCGTTAACAAGGAGCGCGATCCGGGTGAACGGTACAATCTCGCGAAACGCTTCGATTTCGTAGTCCTCGGCCAACGCGATGTAGCTGAGGTTCGTTTTCCCACTGCCACCGCCCTCAGCCACCTCGATTCCCTGCAGTTCCGGACTGAGGATGATCGCGGCCACGACTGGCTTCGGCAGCTGCGGCCGGCGCGCAGCGACATGCGAGCTGATCGCGCCGAACGTGACGATGAATCGCACGTCCGGATCATCCAGCAAGCGATCGAGTGCTCGTTCGATTCCGTCGACGGTGTAATCGGCCTCGACGTAAGCCGTTGCCGGCATTCGTATGTCGAACTCGTCAGATAGCAGATCACTGATCTCGTCTCTGAGGAGCTGTGCAAGGTGGGTATGGCGCTGGAAGGGGCCGTCAGCCAGGAACCCAATGGTGATTGTGTCCGCTCCCTGAGGACAAGCGGGTCGGGGGAGCAGCAACAATACGATACCGGAAAGCAGCATTGCTGGTCGGAGCATCTCTCAACCTCCGCAGAGTTTCCTGGCTGGCCTCTCGTAAGCACAAGCCTTCCGATCAGCCGCTCGTTGTAGCAGTAGAGGGAACGAAGTTAAGGGGGGCGACCTTGACAGTCGAGACGGGCACGCCCTAATCTCGTTCGTCACCACGCAGTGAACGTACCGCTCAAGGGCAAACCGTCCCGCGGCGTCGCTTCTCGACCCCGACTCTGGAGCATGCTCCAATGCACCATCGTGACTCCCTTAAGATCCTTCTCGTCGGCCTTGTCGCGGGCTCGGCGCTGCAAGCGTGCAGAGAGCACGAGGAAGCCGAGCCGGTCATCCGGCCCGTGCGCTATCAGGTAGCCTACTCGACGGGCGGCAATCGTGTTCGCTCCTTCTCGGGCACAGCCCGAGCGGGCGTCGAGTCGCGAATCAGCTTCAAGGTCCCGGGGACTATCCGACGTGTGGCTGTCGAGGTCGGCGATGCCGTTAGAGCCGGGCAGTTGTTGGCGGAACTCGACGATGAGGACTACCGGCTCCAGGTCCAGCGCGCCGATGCGAGCCTAGCCCAGGCGCGGGCCCAAGCTCGTAACGCAGAGGCCGACTACGCCCGGGCTCGACAGCTGTACGAAAACGCCAACCTGTCCCGCGCCGAGCTGGACGCGTCGCGTACCGCGTCGGAATCTGCCGCTTCTTCGGTGAACGCGTACGAGCGCGAGTTGGAGCTCGCGCGCCTGCAGCTCAGCTACACGCGCCTCACCGCCCCCGTGGCCGGGGAAGTCGCGTCGGTGAACGTCGAGGTGAACGAGAACGTGCGGACGGGCGATAGGGTCGTGCTGCTAACCTCCGGCTCCAACCTAGAAGTCGAGGTTGGCGTTCCTGGCGTTCTGATCACCGGAATCGCCGAGGGGGCCGAGGTCAGCATCGCGTTCGATGCCCTTCCGGAGCGGACGTTTTCGGGGCTCGTTACCGAGGTCGGAGTGGCTGCCACCGGACCCGGGATGACGTTTCCTGTGACGGTGCGATTAGTCGAAAGCACCGGCGATATCCGACCGGGCATGGCCGCTGAAGTCGGATTTCTATTCGAATCGGCGAGCCAGCGCGTCGTCTATATCGTGCCATCGGCTGCCGTGGGCGAGGACAGAGAGGGCCGGTTCGTCTTCCTGGTACAACCGACGGAGGCTGGACTGGGAACAATCGAGCGACGACCGGTCAGCATCGGTGAGTTGACGGCCGAGGGGCTGGAGGTCATCGAAGGGTTGGCAGATGGGGATCGAGTTGTGACCGCCGGTTGGAGCAAGATCGAACCCGGCCTTCAGGTAAGGCTGGCCGGCAGCGGTTCGTGAGCCACTCGTCATGAATATCACCAGCGCTGCGATCCAGAAGAGCCGCGTCACCACCGTCGCCCTCGTCATAATCCTGCTCGGCGGCATGATCTCGTACAGCGCGCTATCTCGCGCAGAAGACCCGGGTTTCGTCATTCGCGTTGCCCAGGTCATGACGATCTTCCCGGGCGCCAGCCCCGAACGCGTTGAGATGCTGGTTACGGACAAGCTCGAGAAGGCCATCATGGAGATGCCAGAACTCGACTTCGTCCAGAGCGAATCGAAGGCGGGCGTCTCGATCATCATTGTCAGTATCAAAGCGAGCTACAAGCGGATGCGTCCCATCTGGGACGACCTTCGCCGCAAGGTCGAGCGCGCGACGGCGGACCTCCCCGACAACGTCATCGGCCCGGACATCAACGACGAGTTCGGCGACGTATTCGGTACAGTGATAACGATCACGGGCGAGGGATTTACATACGCCGACCTGAAGGACGTTGCCGATGAGGTTCGCGACGAGATGCTTCTCATCGAGGAGGTCGCGAAGGTCGATATTTTTGGGGCGCAGGAAGAACGCATCTTCGTCGAGTACAACAACGCGAGACTATCCGAGTTGGGAGTCTCACCGATCCAGCTGGGTCAGATTCTCGAAAGCCGCAACATCGTGCTGCCCGGCGGGGAAGTGACCGCTGGTGTGGACCGGATAGTACTCGAACCCTCGGGCAACTTCGAAACGGTCGAGCAATTACGCCGATCGGTCATCAGCCTACCTGGCACAAACGACTTCTTGTACCTCGAGGACATCGCCCGGGTAGAGCGTGGCTACATCGACCCTCCAGAGAACAAAGTCACTGCGACGGGACATCCGGCGCTGGCCACCGCCATCTCCCTGCGCGAGGGCGGCAATATCATCGCTCTCGGGGAAAACGTGCAGGCCACGCTGTCTCGTCTGCAGGCGTCATATCCTATCGGGATCGAGTTCGACGTCGTGGCTTTCGAGCCCGCCGAAGTCGACCGGGCGATAGGCGATTTCGTCAGCAGTCTCCAGCAAGCCATCATCGTTGTCGTGGCTGTAATGCTCTTGTTCTTAGGCCTGAGGACTGGCCTGGTCGTGGCGAGCCTGATTCCCATGGCGATTGTCATGACGTTTCTCGTCATGTCGCTCATCGACGTGGGACTCAACAAGGTCTCTCTCGCCGCTCTGATCATTTCGCTGGGCCTTCTTGTCGACAACGCTATCGTCATGGTGGAGTCGATTCAGGTTCAGATGTCCGAGGGCAAGAGCGCTGTGGAAGCTGCAATAGATTCGGCGGGAGAGCTGCGCGCACCTCTGCTCATCGCATCGCTCACAACCATAGCAGCCTTCCTTCCGTTCTACCTTGCCGAGTCGGATACGGGCGAGTACGTAGCGCCGCTCTTCACAGTCGTGACGATCACGCTGCTGTGCTCGTGGATGCTCGCTCTCACGATGATTCCACTGTTGGCGGTGCGTTTCGTCAAACCCAAGGCGGGCTCCGCCGGTTCAAAATACGACTCGCCGTTCTATCGTCGTTACCGCGGCGTGTTACTCTTTGCCCTTCGTCACCGGTTGCTAACCGTGGCTGCGGCCATAGGAGCATTCATGGCTGCGGGAATGGGGCTGGGGTTGGTGCCGCAAATCTTCTTTCCACCCTCGGACAAGTCCTTCTTCAAGGCCGAATTCGAGCTGCCGGTTGGCACGTCGATCGAGCGCACCGAAGAGGTCGTCCGCGGTATCGAAGATTTCCTCACCCGCGAGAGGGCGTGACCAACTGGGCCTCGTTCATCGGTCAAGGCGGTCCGCGCTTCTTGCTGTCATTCAATCCTGAGCCGCCCAGCCCCAACTATGCGTTCGTATTGGTCAACACATCGTCGCAAGAGCCCATCGACGACTACATGGCGCGAATCGATTCCTTCACCTTTGAACACTACCCGGACCTGACCAGCACGATGGCGCGAATCGAGAACGGGCCACCTTTAGAGGCGCCCGTCCAGGTTCGTCTCCTCGGCCGCGATCCCGACGTGATCTTCAGCATCGCAGACCGGGTTCGGGCCCAACTGGCAGGACTGCCGGGCACGCGGAACATCACGGATGACTGGGGGCGGCGCACCAAGAAACTCCTGGTCAACGTCAGCGAGCCCCGCGCCCGCCGAGCCGGCGTGACGAATCAGGACATCGCGCTGTCGTTGCAGGCCGGGCTTAGCGGTTTCGAGATGAGCGAATACCGGGAGGAGGACGACCTCATCCCCATCACCTTGCGATCCGTTGCCGCCGATCGGCACGACGCTGGGAAGCTCGAGAGTCTGAACGTCTATGCCCAAGCCAGCGGTCAGTCGGTACCGCTGAAGCAAGTCGCCGACGTCGAGATCGCGTGGGAACCGGCCAAGATCATGCGACGCGATCGCCTGAAGACCGTGACTATCAGCTCGCACTTGCAGCCCGGCTACACGGCCTTCGATGTGATCGGCGACTTGACGCCGTGGCTCGAGGCCGAGAGCGCCGACTGGGGCTTGGGCTATCGCTGGGAGTTGGGCGGCGAAGTCGAAACTTCGGGTGAAGCGAACGCATCGATCAACGCCAAGCTGCCGATCGCGTTGCTCATCATCATTATGCTGCTGGTAATCCAATTCAATTCGATACGACGGCCGATCATCATCCTACTAACGATACCGCTGGGCATTATCGGCGTGACGATCGGCCTGATCGTGGCTCGTTCCTACTTCGGCTTCATGACGTTCCTCGGAATCATCGCGCTGGCCGGAATCGTCATAAACAACGCCATCGTGCTGATCGATCGAATCGGCATCGAGATCAGTGAGAACGGACTGGAATCGAACCACGCGGTCGTCGAGGCGGCCCAGCGTCGACTACGCCCCATCCTTTTGACCACTGCCACGACGGTGTGCGGGCTCATCCCGCTCTGGCTGGGGGGCGGACCCATGTGGGAACCGATGGCGATCACAATCATCTTCGGGTTGATGTTCGCCACAGTGTTGACGCTGGGGCTCGTCCCCGTGCTGTACGCGCTCTTCTTCCGCGTCAGCTTCAGTGGATTCAAGTACCGAGTGGATTCCGTGAGAGGGGCGTAGCGTGAGAGATCCGCGACGATAGGACTAACTCTGTGCCCGAACAAGCTCCGTGGGGCTCAGCGCGTCGATCTCGTCGATTTCCGTCAACGAGTCGGCTTCCGACGCGTGGAGATCCCACCAATCCTTCGCGTTCTTCGCGCTCCACTCGCAGTCTCTTTGGAACGAGGCGAGCATAGCATCGAGCTCGACGGCGCTTTGCGGCCGATCGGCGGGATCCTTTTCCAGACATGAGAGGATGATTCGCTCGAAAGCGTCGGGGATCTCGAGTTCGGTTCTTTGAGAGGGTGGTACCGGCTGCTCCTGAACGTGCGCGACAACCGTGGCAAGCGCGTTGTCGTGTCCGAACACGCGCTGGCCCGTTACCAGCCAATAAGCTACGCACCCGACACAGTAGATATCCGCACGACCATCGATCTCGCGATTTCCGACAGCCATCTCAGGTGCCATGAAGGCCGGCGTGCCGGCCGCGATTCCTTCGGCGGTGAGTTCGGTTTCCCCCGACTGCCGCCCATCTCCAGATTTCACGAGACCGAAATCGAGGACCTTGACGAAGTCGTATTCGAAGCTGGAACCAATGCGGCTAACGTGGATGTTCGCCGGCTTAATGTCTCGGTGGACCATGCCGCTGCTGTGCGCTTCACCCAGGGAGTGGCACACCTGGCGCAGAAGGGACGCTGACCTACCGGAATCGACCGGGCCGAAACGCGTGACAAGGGATTCCAGGCTGAGCCCACGTAGAAGTTCCATCACATAGTAGAACGCGCCGTCCTCGGTGGACCCGAAATCGTACACATCGATCGTGTGGTACGATGTCAGTGCCGCGGTAGCTTGTGCTTCCCGCTCGAAGCGGCGGATGGCCGTCTTGCGACCGTGCTCGTCAGCGCCGAGCACCTCGGGTCTGATCAGCTTCACCGCGGCGGGTCGTGCCAGCATCTTGTGGTTCGCCACCCAGACCTCGCCCATTCCACCCTCGCCGAGGCGCTTGACCAGTTTGTAGCTGCCAATGTCCCGCGCCTTCTTCAGTTGCCTGGCGACACTATTGACGTTGAGCGAAATCACGAACGAAATGACGGCGCACAGATACGTCGTCAACAGAAAGTACCCAAAGACGAACGGCACCGGGGCCGCCGCGCTCGTGGCGCCCACGGACTTGGAGAGAAGAAACACGAGAGGAGCCGTCGAGGCGGCCAGCAGCGCAGCGACCAGAGTCTTGCCGGGTGTGTTGGGAGCCAGCAAGGGGAACATGATGATCCAGCAAGCTTCCCAGGGGACCCCCATGTAGTCGAAGCGGATGCTTTCCGACCATTCCGGCCATATGCCCCAAAACTGGGACATCGATAGGCAAATCGAACCCAACACGAGGAAAACGAGGCCGAAGTCGAGCAGCCGGTCCGGCTTCATCCTCGAGTAACGCGAGAGCGCGAAGACCGCCAATCCCAGAGCCACCGCCGTGAGGTTGACGGCAAGATTCAGCTCGAAGTAGGGTCGCCGCCGGCCCGCACTGATGTCGATCAGCAGCCAGCCGACGAAACTCACGAGGAAACCGCCGGCGAAGATGAGACCCGCCCATCCAAGTCGCCGCTTTGTCTCCGGTAGGATCTCGGCAGGTGAAAAACCCTCGGATATTGTGTAGCCAGGCGTTGGCGTCTCACTCGCCTTGCGGAGGGTATTCGATCGCGTCATGAGTCACGCTTCCCACGGGCCGACATGGTCGGTCGCTCGAGATTGAACACGTTGACCTTCGGTGGTTTCCACGACGGAACGGGGCTGCCTTACAAGATGCCAGCTAGTGCCGCATTGAGCAAATACAGCGTATGCGGCTCCCTCAGTCTCACCCGCGGCGCCTCTCGCACCGACCAACAGTGGCTGCTAATATGGCTACAACTACACTCTTCGCGATGGAGGTAAGCATCATGACGCCCTTGTCCGCGACCATTGAGACGCATCATCGGAAGATCATCGCAGCGCTCGTCCTCATTATCGTGTTCTTTCTTGCGGCCTGCACCTTCCATGACACGCTACCGATATGTCACTACCTGTTCGGATGTGATCACGGCATGCACTGACTCCGCGAGAAACTGTCCGCGTGCTCGTGAGCCGGTCAAGAAGCAAAGGGCGCCGGAGACCGACGCCCTTTCTCTAGACTCAACTGCCGACGTGCAACCGTCGACTCGGCTCTCTACTACCCACCAACCGGCACTATCGCTCCGCCGGTGAAGATAAACTCTTCACCGCCACCCAACTCGACACGCAGTTCACCGAATGGCATGAACCCGCCCACGTTGAACTTCGCACCGCCCAAAATGTTCAGGCCGAGCTCGGAATCTGAAATGCTTATATCCTGAAACTCGGTACTACTGACCGACGCGTGGGCGAAGTTGAGCCCGGTTCCCGCGTAGGGAGCGATGACGGCCGAGGAGACGGGGAACAGGTAGACGATGTTGGCGTTGATCTCCCAGTAGTTGAGATCGATCTCTGAAACGCCGACCGACGGGAAGAAGTAATCGAAACTTCCGATTATCTCGAGTGGAAACGTCGTCGGCAAGGTGTACGTACCGCGAACGCCGATGCCAAAGTCGACATCGTCACCCCAATTCAACTGCCCGCCTAGCCCGAGTTGGGCCTGGGCCGCTGCCGGGGTGAGGATGAGTAGTGCGACGCAAGCGCCCGTGATGAGCTTCTTCATCTCTTTCCTCCTGCTGCAGAGAGTGGATCGCCCGCCCGGAAGCTACCGGTGGGTGCGGCAAGGGGACGCGCCGTTGTAACGAAGAGTCTTATCTGACGGGGTTTTCGGCCGTTGGGAGGGATTTCGGCCGCCGTGACTGGCGAACTAAGCTATACCGGTCGATCGCGAGACGTCAAGGATTTCGTGAACAGGCCAATACTGTAA
>JBDHGH010000035.1:0-27623 GCA_039589995.1 Gemmatimonadota bacterium
GTTTCCAGATCGTAGCCAAGAAAGACCTGTACCCCAGCCAGCTGTCCGGCGGACAACAACAGCTGGTGGCGGTGGCCCGGGCTATCGTCGCCGACCCGAAGCTCATCCTCGCGGACGAGCCCACCGGAAGCCTGCACTCGAGCCAGGGTGCGATGATCATGGAGACGTTGAAGGAGCTGAACGACGCCGGGACCACGATCATCCAGGTCACGCACAACGACAAGTGGGCAGGATACGGCGACCGGATCATCGACCTGTTCGACGGCTGGATCAGGAAGTAGGAGGCAGAACCCTTGAGCGCGGCAAACTCGGCTTCACGCATTCTCATCGCCGATGACCAGCCCGACGTGCTGCAGGCTCTACGTCTTCTTCTAAAAGGTGAAGGGTTCGAGATCAAGACGGCCACATCGCCCGCCGGGGTGATGGCGGAAGTCGAATCCGAAGACTTCGATGCCGTACTACTCGACCTCAATTACGCGCGAGACACGACGTCGGGGCGAGAAGGCCTCGACTTGCTGCCCAGCATTCAAGCACTCGATAACGACTTGCCGGTCATCGTCATGACGGCCTGGGCCAGCGTCGAGACCGCCGTCGAAGCGATGCGGCGCGGCGCCCGCGACTACGTAGCCAAGCCGTGGGACAACGCTCGACTGCTCGCCACGCTGCGTACGCAGATCGAACTGGGCCAGGCTCTGCGTAGCCGCCAACGCCTGGAGGACGAGAACCGCCGCCTGCGGAAACAGGGGCTGCCCGAGCTGATCGCCGAGTCACGCGCCATGGCACCCGTTTTGGAGATGATCGAGCGGGTCGCCGCCTCCGACGCCAACGTGCTGATCACCGGCGAGCACGGGACCGGCAAAGAAGTCGTGGCACGCTGGCTGCACGCCGCGTCGGACCGATCGGGCAAGCCGCTGGTCATCGTCAACGCCGGCGGTATCAGCGAGAGCCTCTTCGAGAGCGAACTGTTCGGTCACGTAAAGGGCGCTTTCACCGACGCCAAGACCGACCGAACCGGGTGCTTCGAACTGGCCCACAGCGGAACTCTGTTCCTGGACGAGATCGCGAACGTACCGCTCAAGCAGCAGGCCAAGCTATTGCGCGTACTGGAAACCGGCGAGCTGCAGCGAGTCGGCTCGTCGAAAACGCGACATGTGGACGTGCGGGTCCTGTCGGCCACCAACGCCAACATCTCGGAAGAGGTCGCCGAAGGTGCATTTCGGGAGGATCTTCTCTATCGGCTCAATACGGTGGAGATCGATCTGCCACCGCTCCGCGACAGGCGCGAAGACATCCCACTGTTGGCCGACTTCTTCCTTCGCAAGCAAGCTGAACGATACAGGAAACCCGCCGCGCGCTTCGAGGCGGATGCGATGCAGGCACTGCTCGAGCATCCCTGGCCCGGCAACGTCCGCGAGTTGCAGCACGTCATCGAGCGAACAGTGCTGATGGCCCGTGGCGAAACGATCAGCGTCGAGGACCTGGGCCTCCGCGCCAAGTCGGATTCCGGCGGCCAGCTGGAGGGGATGAAATTGGAGGAGGCAGAGCGTTATCTTATTCAGAGAGCGCTGACTCGACATGAGGGTAACGTAAGCCAGGCGGCCGAGGCGCTGGGCTTGAGCCGCAGCGCCCTCTACCGTCGCCTCCAAAGACATGGTCTCTGAGTTAGGTCCGACACGTCCGAAGCGGCTACCCGGTAAAAGAATCCGCCACGAACAGCGAATCCTGGCGATGGCGCTGGTCGCCGGACTGCCGGGTGTCGTCGTGGCGATGGCCTTGCTTTGGACCGGTAGCTTTCAACCCAAGGTCCAGTGGACTCTGGGCCTTTTCATCGTCTCGATCTGGGTCGGCTTTGCGTTCGCCGTTCGGGATCGCTTCGTCCGGCCCCTCCAGACCCTATCCAACATGCTGGCCGGTATGCGGGAGGGCGACTACTCGTTGAGGGCTCGGGAGGCGAGTGTCGACGATGCCCTGGGCCTGGCGATGCTCGAGACCAACATCCTGGGCGAGACGCTGCGCGAGCAGAGGCTCGGTGCCCTGGAAGCGACGGCGCTTCTGCAAAGAGTCATGCAGGAGATCGACGTTGCCGTGTTCGCGTTCGATGCGGACGATCGACTCCGGCTGGTGAACCGCGCCGGTTCCGGTCTGCTGGGTCAACCCGAGGAACGTCTCATGGGTCGCGACGCGACATCGCTGGGTTTGGCGACCTGCCTTCAGGCCAAGACCTCGAGCACGCTCGACCTCACATTTCTTGGGCGTTTGGGTCGTTGGGACGTCAAGCGAACCACTTTTCGGCAGGGCGGCTTGCCTCACCAATTGCTGGTGCTCACCGACTTGAGCCGGGCGCTGCGGCAAGAGGAGCGGCAGGCCTGGAAACGATTGATCCGGGTGCTCAGCCACGAGATCAACAACTCGCTGGCCCCGATAAAATCCTCGGCCGAGAGCCTGCTAAGCCTGATGGGCCGAGATCCCAAACCGGTCGACCTGGATGAAGATCTGGAGCAGGGTCTTTCGGTGATCGCCGGTCGGTCCGAAGCGCTACGCCGCTTCATGGGTTCATACGCGGACTTCGCGCGGCTGCCTCCACCTACGCCGAGGGAAGTCGATGTCGGTGGTTGGGTGCGCAGAGCTGCCGGCCTCGAGACACGACTACCGGTAGAAGTCTGCGACGGACCCGACATGACCATCAAAGCGGACGGGGACCAACTCGATCAGTTGCTCATTAACCTGGTGAGGAACGGAGTCGACGCCGCGTTAGAGACCGGTGGAGCGGTGCAGGTTGGCTGGGAGAAGTCGGATAGCAGGGTCATGGTCTGGATTCGCGACGAGGGTCTGGGCCTTTCCGACACGACCAACATCTTCGTGCCGTTCTTCACGACGCGTCCCGGGGGTTCGGGGATCGGACTGGTTCTCAGCCGGCAGATCGCCGAGGCTCACGGTGGCACGCTCGACCTCAAGAACCGCAACGATCGGAAGGGCTGTATCGCGACGCTGCGGCTACCCGCCTAGCACGCGACTTCCCCACCCCTGCAGCCGCTACTCCGTTCTCAGCGCCCGATTGGGATCCACCAACGTCGCGCGGAGTACCGGTACTGCGATGGCGGCGAGGGCAATGACCGTCAAGTGAAACCCGGCCGCCGCGCCGCCTGTCGCGCCGCCTGTCGGAGATCTCGCGCGAGTCCTTCCAGGAAGAGCAGTGGTTTCTCGCGGCCGGCCTTACGCATGCGACCTCCGGCTGAGCGGTTATGGCTTGAACGGGTGGGGCGCCCTTGCTGTACTCAACGGGTTAGACAGAGCCAACGCATTGGAGGTTGGGGCGAGCGTAGCTCATAAGGATCCTTCTCCCGGATAGCCCCGTCGGCCTGCCGCCGACGAAGCTTCAGGCTGGTCGCGTGAGGCCCGCCAAGCGACGGGCCCGTTGGCTACTAGTCCTCCGAGCGCGGACCCGCGAAGAACCAGATGATGAAACCGAACACCGGCATGAACAGAATCAACGCGGTCCAAAGAACCTTTCCGCCGGTGGAATTGCGACTTTGGAAGACGTTCAGGATCGCCCAGACATCGGCGACCAGAACGATCAAACCCATCAAGCTGCCGAGACCCATTACTCCTCCTTGCTAGACACGTCATTCTGACGCCGCTGATACGGGATCCACGGCCCCGTTACCGCTCCCCGCGCCGTATTCTGGCGAACCACGGCCCTTTTTCCCTACGAAGATGGGTACGGAAAGGTTGCGTGCGCTTTCAGCCCAGATCCGAGACCTATCGCCGACCAGCAGAGAAGTACTCTAGGACGCTGCCGGGGAGTTCACCGCATCGAGCACCGCTCTGTTCCTCCCGTTTTCTTTGGCTCGGTACAGAGCCTGGTCAGCGACATTGAGGACTACCGACAACTCGACACCATCCAGGTCATGGACCATCGCCGCGCCGAGGCTTACGGTGACCTCGAGGTCACCGACCGAGGTAGCGAACGGCGGCTCGGCACACGCCACACGAACTCGCTCCATCACATGGCCCGCGGTGGTCTCATCGCACGGGCAGAGAACGAACACGAACTCCTCGCCGCCCAGACGACCGATGAACTCCGCCGAGCGCAAGCTGGCGACGAGTCGGCGGCTCAGCTCTTTGAGCACCTCGTCACCGACCAGGTGGCCGTGCTCGTCGTTCGTCTTCTTGAAGTGATCCAGATCCAAGATGACTGCGGCCAGTGTCCGTTCCTCGCGCTGCGCCCTCGCCATTTCGCGCTCGAGCAAACGGAGCACCGCCCGCCGGTTCCAGAGGCCGGTGAGCACATCGTGGCTGGCTTCGTGCTCCAGCGTCTTCTGCATTCCCTGCAGCCGGCCATTGAGCGCCAGCAGCTCCTCGTAGAGACGGCTCTTCTCCAGAATCGCC
Source organism: Gemmatimonadota bacterium (assembly GCA_039589995.1). Classification (GTDB taxonomy): domain Bacteria; phylum Gemmatimonadota; class Gemmatimonadetes; order Palauibacterales; family KS3-K002; genus JBDHGH01. The sequence goes on from JBDHGH010000035.1 coordinate 4,390, forward strand.
GAGATGTGGCTCGCCAGCTGCATGAAATGCCCTTGGTGGATCTCGCGATAGGTGTCCTTTTCGAGGCTCGAGAAGAACAGGAAACCGATCGGCTTGCCCAGTACTGCCAGGGGGCAGGTGAGGCTCGAGCGAGAACCCTCGGCGACCATCAGCCGGGTAGACCTGGACTGCGGGTGCTCTTCGAGGTAGGCCTCGAGGTCGTTCAGTATTCTGGGTCGGCCGGAATCTGTGATCTCCGCGAGACTACTTACCGCGAGGTCCGCAGCGTAGCCGACCCCGAGCTTGATCTCCACAGATTCAGAGCGCATCCAGCGAGAGCGCACGGTACGACCATCGCTCTCGAGCAGCGCCAACCCTATGCGATCGTAGGGGATCACCGAGCGAAAAGACTCGTAGACCTGCTCCAGAACATCGTCCAGAACAAGGCCGGCACTGACGCGTTCGGCGATCAGGGCCAGCTTGGCCAGCTCCTCGAAGCGCGTCTCCAGGCTCTTCGCCAGCTCCTGCAGCGCCTCGCCGAGCTTCGCCACTTCGTCGAAGCCATCGGTGGAAATCTCGACGTTGAAGTAGCCGCGCCGCATCTTCTCGGCAGCGTGACGGTACTGGGCCAGCCTGTGATCTACGCTCATACCCGGGCGACCAGTCGCGAGGAGCCGCGCGCGATCCCACACACTGTCTGCCCCTCCCCCCACACCCTATCTTGGCGAATCACGCTTACTTCTCCTCTAATAGGAGTCCGTCATGCGCCGAACGGTCCTCGCTACCATCGTTGCCATCTTATTGCCGCAGCCTATCGCAGCACAAGCACCTACTCTGTCGCCTCAGACGCGCACCTTCGTCACGGTCGATGCGGCTGTGGTCGCGCTCACCAACGCCCGCGTCATCGACGGGACGGGTGCGCCGGCGCGGGGTGGCCAGACAATCGTAATCCGCGACGGCCTCATCCAGGCCGTGGGCGATGCGGGGACCATCGAGATCCCCGGTGACGCCGAAGTCCACGACATGTCGGGGCGCACGGTACTGCCCGGCTACGTGATGGTACACGAGCACATGTTCTATCCCGCCGGCCGGGGAGCATACAACTCGATGACCTTCAGCTTTCCGCGGCTCTACCTGGCGGGTGGAGTTACCACCGCCCGCACCAGCGGCAGCATGAACCCCTACGCCGACCTCAATCTCAAAAAGGCGATCGATGCCGGCCAGATCCCAGGGCCGAAGATGGACGTGACCGGACCGTACCTGAACGGTCCTGGTCTTCCGATCCTGGCGGTGAAGGCGCTGAGCGGACCCGACGATGCCAAGAAGATGGTGGCCTACTGGGCGGACGAAGGCGTGACCTCGTTCAAGGCGTACATGCAGATATCGCGGGCCGAACTGAAGGCGGCCATCGACGAGGCGCACAGTCGCGGACTGAAGCTGACCGGTCACCTGTGCTCGGTGACATTCCGCGAAGCGGCCGAGCTGGGCATCGATGACCTGGAACACGGCTTCACCGCCAGTACCGACTTCGTGCCCGACAAGAAGCCCGACGAGTGCCCGCCGGGAAACCAGCGGACTCAGTCGCTATTGGCGCTTGACGTGAACGCACCGGAGGTCCGGGACCTCATTCAGCACCTGGTGAAGCACGACGTCGCTATCACGTCGACACTGCCTGTCTTCGAGACCTACACGCCCGGCCGCCCCCCGGCATCCAACGGTGCCATCGACGCCATGGCCAGCGAAGCCCGGGATCAATACCTACGGACGCGCTCTCGGGTGGCGGTCCAGGAGAGTTCGCCCTGGGCCACGCTTCTATATAAGGAGATGGAACTGGAGAAGGCGTTCGCCGATGCCGGCGGCCTTCTCGTCGTGGGCACCGATCCCACCGGCTACGGCGGAGTCGTGGCCGGGTTCTCTAACCACAGGGCCGTGGAGCTATTGGTCGAAGCCGGGTTCTCGCCCCTGGAAGCGATCAAGGTCGCGACGATGAATGGTGCCGTGTACCTGGAGCGGGAAGATCGGGTCGGCACGATCGCGGTGGGCAAGGCTGCCGACCTCATGATCGTGGAAGGGGATCCCTCCACGGACATCGCGGACCTCAACAACGTCGAGATCGTGTTCAAGGACGGGATCGGGTACGACTCGGCGAAGTTGATCGATTCCGCAAAGGGATCCGTGGGCCTGCGATGACAGCCACGTAATCCGAGAGCATCTGATCCCTGCAGACGCCACAGAAAAAGGGCTCCCGAATCGAAACTCGGGAGCCCTTTCTCCAAGCGCGCTCGCGGCGCGCCCGCCAACCTCTTCTACGGTATCAGCTGCTCGTACTCGCCGAACGGTCCGGGATGCTCGGTGTTACCCTTGGTGCCTTTACCCGCCCACCTGAAGGTGAACGCCGCGTTGAGCTGCGGGTTGCTGGGGTCAACGCAAACGTCGTATGGACTGCCGGGACAGGTGGCACTCTGTGTCGGAATCCTGAGCTCGTAGAAATAGAACTCGGGATTCCCGCCCACGAGATTCAGCTGCATCGCCCCCTCACCCGTCGGGTCACCAGCGGGGTCGTCAAAGGCACAGAACGACTGACCGCGGGGGCAATTACCCTCGGTCCAGTGCTGATCGAAGAAGGTGTTGGTGACGCCGTTCACTCCGACTACGTCGTCCCCGTCCGACAACGAAGCAGCACCGTTGTCGTTGAGGTAGAACGTAAGAGTGTTCTCCTTCAACGACGCATTCTTGTCCACCGGGACCAGGACGCCCAGATACAGATCACCGTCGTCCTGCATTCGGTAGAAGAACCCCGTGCTTTTTCCACCACCCAGGTTCAGATCTAATGGCACGGGCGGCTCCGAACAGTCCCATTCGCCGGCGCTGAGCTCACCATCGATAGTCGCGCTGCCCTGTCCCGGGTCGCAGGCGGTTGCCGTGAAGGAGACCAGAGCCGACCGAGGATCGGGCTCGGTCATACCCGTAACGTCCCCAGGCGGTAGAAGGATGGGGTCAAGGTCGTTTGCAATCAAAAAGCCCAACGACAGCGGCACACACGGATCGGGATCGTCCTCATCGCACAGCGCGTAGTGCGAGTACGGGCCCACTCCTGTTCCCGGAGCCAGCGTCCACGCCTGGCCCGTTACGCCGATCCCGTATCCGCCAGCATCGACGAAGTAGGTCCCTCCGTCGCCCGGCAACACGACGCAGACCGAGGCGTCGCCGTTGGCGTCGGTGGTCACGATCTGCTGATTCGCCACGGCGAGGCAGTTTCCGGAGCCGTCGAATCCTGTTCCGATCCCTCCTGTGCCCCACGCAACGTCGTCCCGCACCGTGAACGTCACCTCGGTGTACTGAACGGGTAGGCTCTCCTGGGTCCGGGTGCCATCGTCGTCCCAGAAGTTCTCGGGAACGCGATCCGTGACGTTGACCGTGAGCAGGTCCGGCAAAGTCGTGTCTACCAGGCCCGTCTGATCGTCGCCCGCCGACTTCTCCTCCTGCGACGAGGCCGCCCAGACGAAATCGCTGAAGCTGGGAGCGTCCGCGCCCTTCAACGACTTGTGCGACGCGTAGGCCGGCTCGGGATCGAACGGCGTGAACGTTCGCCACAGTTTGCTCAGCGCGCTCTGAACGGGACCCAAAGGTACACTGCAATCGAGGAAGTCACCCTGGCCCGGAATGAACGTGCTGGCCGGGTCCAGCGCCTCGACAAACGTCGGGTCCAACGCGTTGTCCGTCCTGTGAATGACCGCGTGGTAGTCGGGGTCGTCCGGAACCAGCGGACAACTGCCGACGATGGCGTTCAAGTCTACGTTCCCCAGAGGCGCGCACTCATCCAGCGTGCACGTCGCCGTGATGACGAAGCACTCGCCGAACTGCCGAAGGTCCAGCCCGTCGATAAAGTCGACTGAGTCTCCCTCGTCCGGATCCCGATAGCACGTCAAAGTTCGGCCATCGCCCACCGTGTATCCGTCCGGATCGTTGGGGATACGCTCTATGACAATCAGGTAACCATCGATCGTGGGTGTTTCCGGGATGTAGACTCCCGCCTTGTCCCCGGCCGTGCAGGCACGACCCACCGTCTCGCTATTCCCGTCGTCCGCTCCGTCCTCGGTGTAGAAGCACTCCCCGCAGTTCTCGGGATTCTCCGCCGTACAGAAGGCGCCCACGCCGATCCAGAACTTGATGTTGATGGTGTTCCCGTACTTGAACGGAAACCTGGGTTCGATCTTGGGATCGCTGCCCGCGGGCGGCGACTCCTCGGGGTCCAACCACCGATGGCCGAGCTTGATGGCGCTTGCGCCTGCTCCTACGACCGCCGCCAACTGGTAAAACTTGTCGGTGTCGAGCAACTCGATGGGGGCTGGAATCGGGTCGTCCGTCTTCCACACGACATGATACTGATACGGCGGCGTCATGCTCACCGCGATGTCGTCAGGGTAGAACAGCGTCACCTCGGTGCCGTCCACACAGTCGGCATCGCCTTCCGGCGGGTCCGATTCGTCGCCCGGCAACTCGCAGATCGTAATCCGCACCGGGACATCGGGATTGAACGTGCCCGTGATCGTCGGACTCTCCACGAGCTCCGGCAGCCAGAAGAACTCCGGAACCCAAGGCTCTCCTTCCGCAGGCGGATGAGCGCCATCGAGGATGCTCACCTCAGGGTTGGAGAGAGGGAAAGTAGGCGCCGGCTGGTCGTCGCTACACGACAGCACGAGGACGACCGCCAGCAGGGGGAGGAGGCGCTTCATTTATTCGCTCCTTCGCGTGAGAAAGTCAGGGCTAATCGAGCGAAAGTGTAAGGAATTTCACTCGATGAACCGCAAGAAGCGTGCAGTTTCGGAGATATGTCTCACAATGTCAAGTATTAGGCCAAAAACGCTATGAGTAACAAGTCTCGTTCATAGTACCGTGTCTCAACCTGGCCACAGATCCGGTGTGCTTTCGTATCGGGCATGCGGCCTATCGCTAGCTGCTCTCGACCAGGTTTTGGAACTCCGGATGGCTCATCAGATCGCGCCACCACCACGAGATGTCGTCGTCGTCATCGAAGTGCCCGGGATGGGCGGCGGCGTAGCGTCGCCAGAGATCCACCGCACGGTCATAGTCACCCAGAAGGGTGAGCACGTAGGCTTCGGTGGTTAGCATATCTTGATCGGGGTCGACTTCGCTGTTGACCCTGCCGCGGGCCGTGGCCAAAACGCTGCGGGCGCTGTCCGCCATGCCGGCCCGGGCCAACACGCCGGCCACCATCATATGTCCGTCGATGGATTCGTACTCCCGCCACCGTTCCGGCGTCAGTGAGTCGATCTGAGCCAGCAGATCCCACGCCCGATCCACCTCAGGCTCAACGGCGGGTGTGATGGCCATGAGGAGCTGACACGATGCAAACCGATAGTTCTCAGGGAAACGCTCTGAGCCTTCGTTGCACCATCGATTCGCCTGAGAGAACTGCTCCAGATCCAACGACGCGTTGAACAGTCGCCACAGGATGGCGTCGGCGAATTCCAGGTAGGCGTCTTCCTCGTAAGCGGTCCGCGCCGCGATGACGACTCCGGGGACGTCTTCGATCTGATAGTAGAGGTGGCTCAGCGTGGAATAGGCGCTGGCTAACGTAGGATTGAACTGAGTGGCCTGCTCGAGATTCGTCTTCGCCTGGTCGATCAGCCGGTCGGCGTCATCGGGATCCTCTGGACGCTCGAACAGCCAAGTGGCATACTGCACCGTACCTTTGAGCTCCAGCGCTTGCGCATCGTTGGAGGCGACATCCAGTGCCCGATCCGCGTGCCCCGAAGCCACGGCCGACCACTGTTCCCAGTTGTCGAGGTCCAGGCGACCCTGGCGGTAGGCGATGTTACCGCGAAGTACCGACGCCGCCGGCCAGTCGGGGTCCAGTTCCTCGGCGATGGCCAGAATCGAGTCCGCTTCCGCGAACGCGGCAAACGCACGGTCGTAGTCGTCCTCTTCGATGAACGCTTCGGCATCCTTCCGAACGCGCTCGGCACGCTGAACCAGCACCCAGGCGTCGGGGTTGGACGTGCCGGCTCGCTGCTCCCTCAAGCGGACCTCCTCACCGAGACGCTCACGGAGGATCATCGCGACGTCCTGACTGAGAGAATCGCTGAGCACCAACTGCTCGCCCACCGGAAACTCGAAGGTGCGACGCTCGATGTCCGCGCCACTGGCACCATCCACCAGACGCGCGGTGACTCGGATCCGCTCCCCGGCGCGCTCGACGCTGCCGGCGATCAGGCTTCCGGCGCCCAGCAGCGCGGCGATGCTGTCCCACCGAAGTCCGCTGTCGCGGAACGGGGCGACACCGTTCCTGGATATCAAGTCCAAAGCGCGCACCTGAGATAGCCGATCGATCAGCCCCTCCGTTAGACCGTCCGCCAGGTAGCCGAGCTGGCCATCGCTGCTGAGGTCCTCGAAGTAAAGGACGGCGATGCGGGACGCATCGAAGCCCGCCGCCGCCGCAGCCTCGGCGCTCGTGGCCTGATCCCGAAGATGGTCACGATAGACCATCCCGGCCGTGACCAGCGCCGCCACGACGATCAGGGTCTGGACCCAAATCTCCGCCGGTGGCGGCTTCTGTGCCCCTTTTTCACCGTGGAACCAGGCGAGAATGGCAGTGAACGGTATGCCGAAGAGGTAGATGACGAGAACCAGCTCGTAGGCCAACAACGGTAGGAGGCCGTTGCCCACAAGCTGATCTACACCTTCGAGTGCCAGGAAGCCGGCGGCGAGGTACGCCCCGAGAAACGGGAAGATACGACGCCGTTTCAGGCTAGCCCAAAGTCCCATCTTGACCACTTCGCTCGTTGGTTTTGCCCGCTAAAAGGTGGCACACAATGGCACTTCAACTGCCACGATGTCAAGCGAATCGGCAATTTCACCGCCCCAGACATCGGAATCTCCAAGACCACGTGCCTTGACTCGGCCTAAGTACTCTGAGTATCGTATCTTACCGGCGTTTCTTCTCCCCTTCCCTGCCGGACTTCAACCCAGAGTACCATGCGTTCACTGCATCCTGCTCGGATACTCACGCCGATCCTCGGCCTGGCCGCGCTCATTACGTATGCGACCGGCTGCGGAGGCGGCGATTCGGCCGGCGACACCCTTCGACTGGGCGTGGCCACTCCACTGGAACAGTTCATCGGCGCACAGACGCTGCGAGGCGTGGAACTCGCCCGGGACCAGCTGAACGCCGACGGCGGCGTTCGTGGTAGGAGGGTCGAGCTGCTGGCAGTGACCGACAGCGCCAGCGCTCAGCGGGCTGTCTCGGTGGCGGACGGCTTCTTCAGCGACGCGACCATTGCCGCCGTGATCGGGCACTCGACCTCGGGAGCGACCCTGGCTGGGGCCGCTATCTACAACCGCGGTCTGGCCGCAGTATCGCCAACCGCTACCAGCCCCGAGATCAGCGACGCGGGTGACTGGATCTTCCGCATCGCCTCCAGCGATGCGGCCAACTCGGCTGGACTGGCTCGCTTCGCCCTCAGGGAGCTGGGAACGCGGGCAGCAATACTCTATGCCAACGAGCCGTACGGGCGGGGTCTGCGGGAGGGGTTCGGCAAGGCGTACCGCGCCGCCGGCGGTGAGTTAGTGGAAGAGTATCCTTATATAGAAGGAACGACTCAGGACTTCGAAGCCTACCTGATGGGCATCCAGACGGCCGGCCCCGACTTGATCTTCATCGGCGGACTCGATGCCAGCGCCGGCCTCATCATCCAACAAGCCCGCGAGCTGGGAATCGAAGCGCCGATCATCGGCGGTGACGGACTGCTGGGTCTCGCAGGTTTGGATCCGGTCTACGATGGGACCTACGTCGGACTGCTCTACCATCCCGACGCGCCGGGCCAGACCAGTCGCCAGTTCGTCGAGGCCTACCGCAGTGCATACGGCGAGCTGCCGGACCACTTCGCCGCGCTGGCCTACGATGCCGTAATGCTCGTGGCCCAGGCGGCCGAGGAAGTCGGGATCGATCGGGAGAGGATCCGCGCCTACCTGCAGGAAGTGGGGAGCACGCGGTCGGGAGCCCCGGGCGTGGGCGGCCTCATCGCCTTCGATGAGAAGGGTGACCCCCAGGACAAGAGTTACGCCGTGGGTCGCATCTCGGGAGACATGATGGAACTCGTTAGTGTTGAGGGCGGCACGTGATCAAGACAATTCGCGGTCGACAGGCAGGGGCGTTCGCCGTCCTCCTTCTTGGACTCCTGGCAGCCGGGCTGCTGGGCATCCGATCGCTCAAAGGCCTATCCGCAGAATTCGAGGCGGGGATGGCCGACGTTCGTCAGGCCTCCGAGATCGGCACACAACTGCAGCGCGACGTACTCGAGCTGATCTTCGCGGCCGAGGGCTACCTGGCCAGCGGCAGTCGCGACTCGAAGCGGCGCTTCGCCGAGCTGGCCGGCCGAACCCAGGATGTGGCCACGCGCTATCGCGACCTGGAGGGGATGGGCGCGGCCGAGGTCCGGCAGGTCGAGCGGCTCACCTCTGCACTGACGCAGCTCGAAGTCGAGCTCGCCCGAGCGCACGCGCTATACGACATCGGCCGGCGAACGGAAGCGCGCGAACTAGCCGACGCGGCGCACCCGTTGGCGGAAGAGGTGGCCAGCCTGATCTCGGCACTGGGCGAACGACAGGCTCAATTGCTCCAAGCCTCTGCCATCGACCTACAGGACAGAGCGCGGGAGCGCTCGAACTACGTGTTCACGATCGTGGTGCTCGCGTTCGTCGCGGGCATCCTGCTGGCGCTGGCGACGGTGCGCTCCATCGACCGCCCACTGGCGACGCTGGTATCGGCAGCGAGGAGGCTGGGATCCGGGGACCTCAGGACCCGGGTCAGCGACGAGACCATGCCCAAGGAGTTCGCTTCGGTGGGCGCGGCATTCGACAGCATGGCCGGCGGTCTCCGCAACATCGCCGAACAGGTGGTCAGCACGACGTCCCAGGTGACCTCATCGGCGGCCGAGTTCTCCGCCATCTCGGAACAGGTCGCCGGCTCGACGCACGAGGTGGCGTTGGCTATGTCCGAGATCTCCGAAGGCGCCGATGGCCAGGCACGAGCGCTCAGCGAGACCGCCGCCGCCGTCGTCGAATTGCGAGACGGCACCGATCGCATCGCGTCGGATGCCAACAAGAATCGCGAGCTGAGTCACGCCGTCCGGCACGAGGCCGGTCAGAGCCAGGAGTCGGTGCGTCAGGCCGTCGAGTTGCTGTTGTCACTGCGTGAAGTCGTCCACAAGTCGGCCGAAGAGATCCAGGGCCTTGAAGCGACTTCGGACCGGATCACCGGCTTCGTCAAGCGGATCACCTCCATCGCCGAGCAGACCCATCTGTTGTCGTTGAACGCGGCCATCGAGGCGGCGCACGCCGGGCACGAGGGGCGCGGGTTCAGCGTCGTGGCCGAAGAGGTGCGAAAGCTGGCCGCAGAGGCCGACACCGCCGCCCAGGAAGTCGACGAGACGGTGACCAACTTCCGTAAGTGGGTCTCCAACGCAACGGATCGGATGCGGAAGGGCGAGGGCCAGGTCACCCAGGTCGAGGGCGTGGCGCGTGGCGCCGAGGGCGCGCTGGATTCGATTTCGGTGGACCTCGAGCGTATCGCGCGAGCGACGGACCAGGCACTGGAGACCGTCGAGCGCAGTCGGACGCTGCTAGAGCAGGTGGCCGGGCACGTCGAAACGGTGACCGCGACAGCGACCGCGCATGCCGCCCGCTCGCAGGACGTCAGCGCGGCGGTGCAAGAGCAGTCGGCGACGACCCAGCAGATTAGCGCGTCGGTGTCAGAGTTGGTGGCTGCGGCGGATGCGCTGCGCAGCGCGGTGAAGGAGTGGGATGTGTAGTCGGGTGGGATGGGAATGGTAAGTGTCATTGGGAGTTTTGAGTAATAGAGCATTAGAACAATAGATCATTCGAAGTTGAAGTGGGGCCCGGAGACGGGCCCCTGTTCGTAGTTGGCCGGTCCGGCAACGCCAGATTTACCCTCCAATCTTACTTCTACAGGTGTCGAAACCTGGTCCATTCATATCCGTAGGGATCATGGAAAGGCCAACGTCCGTCCGGTTTGTGGGTCAGCGTTTTGGCTGGGGCGGGTGTTGAAATGGCGACGACAGGCCGGCCTCGGAGGCCTGCGGAGAAGGTTGCCCCGGTCGGGCGGGGCCGTTATAACACCTCCGATCTACCTGCGGACAGCACCGCTGCCCGGGAGAAGCTGTCAAGCACAGGAGCTGCAAAACACTATGAGACGATTCACGTTGCTGCTTGTAGCGGCGCTGTTGGTGACCGCTGCCGACTCGGCCCTCGCGCAGAAGCTGACGTGGGGGGTACGAGGGGGCCTCAACATCGCGACTGGCGACGTCCAGGGCGAGGCCTTCGACCAGGACGTTGGAACGCGGAACGGATTCCACGCCGGTCTGCTGGGCGACATCGAAGTCTCGAAAAACTTCGGGATCCAGATGGACGCCCTCTACACGCAAAAGGGGTTTGGCAAGGGCAATGGCGACATCGCCCTCTCGACGAGCTACGTCATGATCCCAATCTTGTTCGTCGCTAAGTTGCCCGGAACCGTTTCGCCGCACCTCTACCTGGGACCAGAGCTCAGCCTGGAAACGAGCTGCAACGCGTCGATCGCCGGCCTCGATGACATCAGCTGCGATGACGTTCGGGCCGAGACTTCGGACTTCCCTCGTACCAAGGGAGCGGACTCGGGGATCATCTTCGGACTCGGTATTGATTGGGAGGTCGGCTTCGGCATTCTCGTCATCGACGCCATGTACGACTACGGCCTCACAAACATCGCCGAGGTCTCTGAAGAGATCGACCACATCAAAACCCGGACGTTCATGCTATCGCTGGGACTGAAATGGGGAATCGGCGGCGACGACGAATAGTAGACCCGAGACCTCGAAGAGACCCTGAGAGCCCTGCCCCTAATCGGCGGGGCTCTTTGCTATACCCGGGTCCGCGCTGCTGACGAACGCCATCAATTCGTGAAAAGACTCGCTGAACATCAGTAGAGGCATCAAAAGAATGAGGCAGACGCCCGAGACGACGTAGATGATCGGAATGTTGTGATCGACGAGATCTGCAATCACTCCGGCAAGTCCAAGCGAGATCGGTGCCAGCCCAGCCGACAGTGTGCCGAGCAAGCCGAATACCCGCCCGCGGATCTCGCTCGGTGTGCTGAGCTGGATCACGCTCGTAATGAGCACACCGACCAGACCCGAGCATGCGCCAACAAAGGCCAGGATCAGCAACGCAATCACCGGCGTCGGGCTGTAGGCGAAAGCGATGAAGCCGACAGCCAGTAAGGTGATAGCGGCGATTACGGCTTTGCCCTTGTTCACCGGCGCGATATTCAGCGGGCCGGCCACAACACTGCCGACGATCGTGCCCAGTGCCAGGCCACCGACGATGTAGCCGAACCAATCGGGCGTCGAGCCTAATGTATCCTCTACAAAGAACGGCAGCAGAACTCCGAACGGCGCGGTGAAGAAGTTGATCAGCGCGATGACCAGGAACATGTTCTTCAAGCCCGTCGAACGATAGACATGCCGGAAGCCCTCGGCCGTGTCGACTTTGAACCTTTGAAACGCAGCCGCCCAGGTCACCGACTTATCGCGGGCTTTCTGCGGAATCGCGATGAAGCTCTCGGATACGGCGGAAAACAGATAGGTGACGCCATCGATGAGCATGACCATCGGCGCACCGAGCACACGGTACAGAACACCGCCGATCGTCTGGCCAACCAGCATCGCGATCTGTGATGAGCTCTGCATCATGCCGTTGGCCGCATCGATCTGCTTCTCGGGGACGATGTCGGGCATGGCCGCGCTGATCGCCGGGCGAAACACCGACATCACCGTACCGTTGATGACGGCCTCGATGAACAACAAAGTGATGATCAGCTGGCTGGACTCGGGGGAGAAGAACATCAGGACGGCGATCGCCGAGATCAGGACACCGTTGAGCACGTCCCCCAGCACGATGATCTTCTTCCTCGAAAGCTGATCGGCGAACGTGCCACCGAAGGGACCGAGGAGGATGCCGGGGATCGTGGCCACCATCGCCAAGAGTCCGACGATCGTCGCCGAGCCAGTCGCATGCTTGATCCAGAAGATGATGGCGATGAGATAGACCGACGAGCCGATCTGGCTGACCAGCTGCCCCTGATAGAGAAGCACGAAGTTTTTGTTCAGGAGTTTCGCGGGCTGCATCAGTCGCGACCGGCTTCTTCGTCTTCTGAAGAACCTTCGCCGAATACGCTCTTCGCCTTGGCGCGCAAATCCTTCTTGGCCTCCTCGACGCGGCTCAGCGCTTCTTCCAGTGCCGCCAGCTCGTCGGCGCGCACCTTGAGTCCCTCCCTGATGAAAAGCGCCGCCGCCTCGGAGCGGCTTCTGACCGCGCCGATCTCCACCCAGGCGTCGAGCCTTCTGTACGTCTCCTCGTCGACCCTAACCATCACCGTGTGATCCCGCGGGCTCTCGCCCATTTCCCGGACGCTTTCATTCAGATTCGGAGTCACGACCACGAACTTGAGCTCGTCCTCGAGGTCGTCGAGGCCGGCCGCAACCTCTTCACCGATCTCGACACCCAACGAGTCCAGAGTATCGATGATCTTCCCCACGAGACTGTCTTTTAGGTGCCTTTGCCTATCCCTGGACATGACGCTCACCTTCACGTAATAGTATTATATATTATGTGATAGAGTATGCTGTTGTCCTAGCGCGATGTCAAGTCCGGCTTGAATCGCTCCGATTCCCTTGTGTTTTCGGCCTGCCCCGCATAGCCTTCCCGCCTTGTAAACCCACACCGATCAGCGACTGGACGCAGCCATGCAAGGATCCCCTGCCAAGAAGAGCCCATCTTTGATGCCCCGGGAGCATGGGGCCTATGCGCAGATTCTCTTCCCGCTGGTCACCGCTCTGGCACTGGGCGACCTCAGTCTGTCGGCACTGCTTCTCGTCGTATCGATCCTTTGTGTCTTCTTCGCCCACGAACCGATCCTGATCATCTCCGGCGGCCGCGGCGGCAGAGCCCAGCGCGAGACGACCCAACCCGCGCGGCAACGGCTCGGGCTCTTAGTGGCGATCGCGCTGCCGGCGGGTGCCGTCGGTCTGTGGCTGGCTTCGCCCGAAGCGCGAACGTCGGCGCTGATCCCGCTGGCGCTGGGAGCCCTGCTGGTCCCGCTGACGATGAAACGCCTGGAGAAGACCACGTTCGGCGAGCTGCTGGTCTCCTTCGCGCTACCGGCGACGAGTATTCCGATGGCGATGGCGGGTGGGGCCTCGTTCCGCGTATCGTTCATCGCCGCCGGCGCCTGGGTCATCGTCTTCGCCTTGGGGACGCTCACAGTGCGGGGGATCATCGCCAGGGCCAAAAAGAACGTGGACCCAGGCCTGGTGCCCATCCTCGCGCCGGCGCTCAGCGCGGCGGTGATCGCTATTGCGATCTACCTCGCGGTCGCGCAGCGTACTCCAACACTGGTCGCCCTAGCTGTGATTCCCACCGCGCTGGCCACGCTCGTCTTCGGGCTGATCGGCGTACATCCCAAGAACCTGCGCCGGCTGGGTTGGTCATTGGTGGCCAGCAACGTACTCGTGCTCGTGGCCCTGATCGTCGGACTGAACTAGGAAGATCCCATGAATCACCGCCGAGCTTTTCTGAAGCAGCTGGCGGCCATCGCCGGCACACCCGCGATGCTCAGCCTGGTGAAAGTCGACGAAGTGCTGGCCGCAGAGATCGAGAACGCGGCCAAAGTCAGCGGCGATTTGGCGAGCCTGCGGGACCGCTATCTGCTGAGCCCGGACGTCATCTACTTCAACCACGGCTCTATCGGGACGATCCCGGGCGCCGTCAATGAGGCCCGCGCCGCCTATCTCGAGCTGTGCGAGACCAACCCCTGGCTGTACATGTGGGGGGGCGCCTGGGAGGAACCGCGCGAGGCGGTTCGGCAGCTCTCGGCGGACCTGCTGGGCTGCGAAACGAGCGAAGTCGCGTTCACCCACAATACCACCGAGGGATTCAACACCCTCGCGGGTGGCCTGGAATTGGGGCCCGGCGACGAGGTGCTGTTCTCCTCGCTCAATCATCCCGGCGCGGCCATCTGCTGGGAGCACTACGCAGAGACCCGGGGTTACAACGTCAAGAGCTTCGACTTCCCAATCTTCGACATCCCCAACATGACGGCGGACGACGTTCTGAACGCCTACGATCGGAACATCACGCCGGCCACCCGCGTTCTTGTAATCCCACACGTGGATAACATCGTGGGGCTGCGTTATCCGGTGAAGCAGTTGGCGGCGTTGGCCAAGAGCAAAGGTGTGGAGATCGTCGCCGTGGACGGCGCGCAGACGGTTGGCATGATCGAAGTCGACGTGAACGATCTGGGGGTGGACGTCTACTGCACCAGCCCCCACAAGTGGCTGCAGGCGCCCAAAGGGCTTGGCCTCATGTACGTCCGACAGGACCTGCAGGATGATATCCGCCCCATTTGGGTGACCTGGGGCCAGAACCGTTGGAGAGGGACCGCGCGGGTCTTCGAGGACTACGGCACCCGCAACTTGGCCGAGGTCCTCACCCTAGGCGATGCCATCGAGTTCCAGAACGCCGTGGGCGCCGCGGCCAAAGAGTCGCGCTACCGGGAACTGTGGGAGACGTTCCGCACGGCGGCCGAGAACTCCAGCCGCGTCACCTGGCGTTCGCCAACGAACTGGGAGATGTCGGCCTCGCTTTATGCCCTCGAGATCGAGGACATCACCAGTCAGGCGGCATTCAACCACCTGTACGAGGAGCACGGTTTCGTCTTCCGCCCCTTCGGCACCCAGGGACTGAACACCGTGCGAATCTCGCCAAATTTCTACAACAGCGAAGAAGAGATCGAGCGCTTCTTCACAGTGGCCGAGGCGCTGCCGAGGAGCTAGCTGCAGGGTCGGCTAGCGAACGAGCAGAAACCGTATAGTATTGTCTATCTCGCGAATAGTTATCGATAGCACGACTAACAGGTAGCAGTCTAGATGAGCGCGAAAGGCCCCAACGTTAGCGGCGCCGGCGGCAATGGTGCTGGCAGTACTGTCAGTCCCCACGTAGACAAGACGCGCGAAATCCGCGATGAGACGGTCATCCGCTTCGCCGGCGATTCCGGCGACGGGATGCAGTTGACCGGCTCGCAGTTCGCCATGGAGAGCGCGCTGGCCGGCAGCGACATCGCCACCCTGCCCGACTACCCGGCCGAGATCCGGGCACCCGCCGGGACGACCTACGGCGTCTCCGCCTTCCAGGTGAACTTCGGTTCCGTCGACATCAAGACGGCGGGCGACGAGCTGGATGTGCTGGTGGCGTTCAACCCGGCGGCGCTGAAAGTGAACCTGCACGATCTGCGGATCGGCGGGATGGTGATCGCGGACGAGAGCGCGTTCACCGATCGCAACCTGAAGAAGGCCGACTACGAGTCGAACCCGCTCGAAGACGACTCCCTGGCACCGTACCAGATCCTCAAGCTCGACATCACGCGCCTCACCGAGGAAGCGGTGAAGGAGTTCGGCATCTCATCGAAAGATGCCCGACGATCACGCAACCTCTGGGCCTTGGGCCTGATGCTCTGGATGTACGGTCGTCGCCGCAAGGCGACGGTGGAATGGCTGCAACAGAAGTTCTCCAAGGCACCCGAGATCGCCGCAGCCAACATCGCGGCGCTGAATGCCGGGCACGCGTTCGGCGAGACGGCCGAGATGCCGGGCGACGTCGTGGGCTACACGGTCGCCGCCGCCGACGTCGAGCCGGGGACGTATCGCACGGTCACCGGTACAGAAACGACGGCCTGGGGCCTGATCGCCGGCGCACAGGCGGCCGGAATCGGGCGGATCTTCTTCGGTTCGTACCCGATCACCCCGGCTTCGCCGTTGCTGCACGTCATGGCGCAGCTAGCGGAATACGGCGTCGTAACCTTCCAGGCCGAGGACGAGATCGCCGCGATGTGCTCGACCATCGGTGCGGCCTTCGGCGGAGCGCTGGGCGTCACCTCGAGTTCCGGTGCGGGCGTAGCCCTGAAGACCGAAGCGATCGGTCTGGCCGTGGGAACCGAACTGCCGGTGGTGATCGTCAACGCACAGCGGGCAGGCCCATCCACGGGCATGCCCACCAAGACCGAGCAATCCGACCTCCTGCAGGCGGTGCACGGCAGACACGGCGACTCGCCGCTGCCGGTGATCGCCGCCAACTCGCCGTCGGACTGTTTCGAGGTGGCGATCGAGGCGGTACGGCTGGCCACAAAGTACATGACGCCGGTCATGGTGCTGTCCGATGCCTACCTGGCGAACGCGGCCGAACCGTGGGCGATCCCCGACGTGGACAAGCTGCCCGAGTTCCCGGTGCACTTCCGCACCGAGCCGGAGGGCTTCCAGCCGTTCCTCCGCGATCCCGAGACGCTGGCCCGTGCATGGGCGCTACCGGGAACACCGGGGCTGGAGCACCGCATCGGCGGCCTGGAACGGAACGCCGACACCGGTGACATCTCGTACGATCCGGATAATCACGAGCGCATGACGAAGCTTCGCACCGCGAAGATCGCCGGGATCGCCAACGATATCCCCTTGCAGGGCGTCGAGATCGGGGACGACTCGGGTGCCATGGCTGTGGTGGGATGGGGCTCGACCTACGGGCCGCTTTACCAGGGCGTGCGCCGGGCCCGGGAAGAGGGACTCGATGTCTCGCACATCCACATCCGCCACTTGCACCCCTTCCCCCGCAACCTGGAAGAGCTACTCAAGGGCTTCGAGGTGGTGCTGGTTCCCGAACTGAACGAAGGCCAACTCGTCACTCTGTTGAGAAGCCAGTTCACGATTCCGGCGGAAGGACTCAGCAAGGTGAGGGGACAGCCGTTCAAGATCGCCGAGATCGCGCAAGCGATCCGCGCTAAACTGAGTGAGTAAGATGACTACTGCGACGACCCTACTGCCGCTCAAGCCGAAAGATTTCGAGTCGGACCAGGAGGTACGCTGGTGTCCCGGCTGCGGCGACTACGCGATCCTCAAGGCAATCCAGCGCACGCTGGCCGAACTCGGCGAGAAACGCGAGAACACGGTCTTTGTCTCGGGGATCGGGTGCGCGTCTCGTTTCCCCTACTATATGTCGACCTACGGTTTCCACACGATCCACGGGCGAGCCCCCGCCATCGCCACCGGCATCAAGCTTTCCAATCCCCAGCTGGACGTGTGGGTGGTGACTGGCGACGGCGACGGCCTCAGCATCGGCGGCAACCACACGCTGCACGTGCTGCGCCGCAACGTGGACCTGCAGATCTGCCTGTTCAACAACGAGATCTACGGACTGACCAAGGGCCAGTACTCGCCGACCTCGAAGCGGGGAACGACGTCGCCCTCCAGTCCGTTGGGCTCGTTGGAGAGCCCGGTCTCGGCGTGCGCGTTCGCCCTGGGCGTCGGCGCTCGCTTCGTGGCTCGCTCGGTGGACACACTGCAGAAGCACCTGGTCCCGACACTGAAGCGGGCCAAAGAACACCACGGCGCGTCGTTCGTGGAGATCTTCCAGAACTGCATCGTCTTCAACGATGGCGCGTTCTCGGATTTTACCGAGAGGGATCTGGCTCCCGACCGACAGGTCCACGTAGAGCACGGCCAGCCGCTGCTGTTCGGAGCCGAGAAGGAACAAGGTTTGCGCATAAAGCCCGGGACCCTGCACCTGGAAGTCGTGGACGTGGGCGAGGGTGGTGTGAGCGCGGACGATCTCCTGGTCCACGACGAGACCGACCGCAACCTGGCCCGGCTGCTGGTGGACATGGAGCCGCCGGACTTCCCCGTGGCTCTGGGTGTGATCTACTGCAATCCAGCACCGGCCTACGAGGACCAGGTGACGGCGCGAGTCGATGGCGCGTGCTGCGGCGACCTGAACGATCTGATTCGCAGAGGCCGCACCTGGTCCGTTTGACAGCCTCTGAAACCAGCAGAATACCATCGCTCAATACCTTTGGGCCCGGGTTCGACGCCCGGGCCCTTTTTTCGTAGTTTGGTAGCCCCAAGCCACGGATATCTATCGCAGAAAGGACGCGCCTCCATGCCGGTGCCGCCGCTCCAACGCATACCCGAGCTACTCCCAGAAGAAATACAGCGCATCGTCCAGCGAGAGACGCCGATCCCCACGGTCGCGCAGGCAGCTAAAGCCAAGAAGGCCGAGGTACCGACTCTCGTACGCGGCGACATCGGCCAGATCGTCGGAGTGGACAAGGACCTGGAGGTGCTGTACGGACCGCCTCTGGGTATGGAGGAACTGCGCGCGATGGTCGCCGAAACGTACAACCTCGCGTTCGGCCTGGGCGATGGAGCACTCGAGTCGGCACCTGACGGACTGACGGGACGGAACGTGGCCATCTGCACGGGCGCGGCCGAGGCGCTCTCGCTGCTGTTTCGCTGCTTCGCCAAGGGCAAGACCGTCGCCCTGCCCCGCGGCTACTGGGAGAACTACCTGAACGGCCTGGACATGGCGACGGCCCGGCCCGTGATCGTCGATTTCTTCGACGAACAGGGCGCGCTGGACATCCCGCGAATCGAGCGGGCCATCGATACCGAAGGCATCGCCGTCATGGTCGTCAACTTCCCGTGCAATCCCACCGGCGCGGTGCTCGGCATCGAGGAATACCAAGCGCTGGGAGAACTGGTCGAGCGCACGGGAGTGATATTGATCGGCGATGAAGTCTACGCGCGCATCCGTTTCGACGGCTGCCCACCGCAGACGATGATCAAGTTCGCGCCCGGCAATGCCATATCCGTTTTCTCCGCCTCGAAAGAATACCTGCATCCCGGCGCCCGCATCGGCTACGTGGTCTGTGCCTACGAACAGCTGACGGACGGAGTATTCCGCAAAGTGATCCGTTCCAATACTGCCAGTCCCAACGTGCTGGGACAGCGTCGTGTGTTGGAGCTGATGACTCCCGATCTTGAAGATCTGCGCGCCGGTCGCGAGCCGCGCATGCTGACCCGCATACGAGACGAGGTCGGAACTCGTTGCCAGCTACTGTTGAACGTCCTGGAACGCCACGGTTTCATCCCAGTAGGGCGAGCCGGCCAGCGACCCATGGGCACGATTTTCCTCACCGCCGCGCTACCGGAGTGGTGGGACGGCGATGATGTGAGCTTCAGCAAAGCAGCGATCGAGGCCGGTTGCGTCAGTTCGGTGCCGGGCTCGGCGTTTGGGTTGGATGGATCGATACGGCTGTCGTTCGGTGCGATGACCCGGGACGATATCGAGCAGTTGGACACAAATCTATCCGAGTTTCGAGCTTCGCTGGGGTAGCCAAGATCTGTTTGCGAACGGTCGGGGACCAGGTCTCGACTCGACAGCCAACAGCCGACAGCCGACGCCAGACTATCTGCTGCTTTTCAACTGAAGACTTTTGACGCTCGACGGAGGACGCCCGACTGTCGCACGGCGACGTGGACAGTCGGGCGTTGTTTGTTGGGATAAACCCGGAGGTCTGGAGTTGGCTGTCGGCTGTTCCCCTGGTAGCTGAACGTCGTGCGTTCTTCCTAAGGCCAGTAGCGGAGATTAAATGTCAGCACGAACGCTTCGAAATTGTCGTCGACATCGCGCCGATCCAGCACCCGCATCGTCGTCTCGGCCCCGATGATGAAATCTTCCCACCCCGTCCAGAATAGTCCAAGACCGTAGCCCGTCGAGCGTGTAGCGAGATCCGCCCCACCTTGCGAGAAGGCATCCGAATCGAAGCTGAACAGGATTCCGATGGGGATCACGTTCAGATTCTTGAAATCGACGGCGACCGAGCCACCGCCTCCGATGACGGTCTCCGATTCCGATTCGGTCACGTCGCCTCGGCCCCCCTCCAGAACCCCGGTGATTCCGATCCAGGACGCCGGCGCCCAGCCGATGCGCGCGCCGACAATTCCACTGATCGCGTTGCCCGAAGCCACCAGCGAGTTGTCCTCGCTCAGGCCGCCGTTGTCGATGACATTCTGTGCAAAGCCGAAGGCATCGACGCCGACGATGTTCGAGCGGGCGAAATCCACCGCGCCCGAAATGATGACTTTCCGACTCTGATAGATCCTGGCCGTTGCTCCCAAGTTAAACCCCGCCGTACCCGTCACCCCCTGGGCCAGCATCGACTGCTCGTCCGTCCCGATTCGCGCGTTGCCCGTGAACCTGAAGCGAACGCCCAGCCAATTGCCGAACCGCTGCTGGTAGTCGAAGCCGAGGGCCATGAACGCGACGTCGCCGGTCAGCGTACCGAGGGTATCGCCGTCCACATCGATGAACGGCGTCTTGAGATCGAAAGCCATCCCGCCGCCCGTGTAGGTGCCGAAGTAGGTGATGGCGAACGGGTCATCCACGATACGGGACGGGATGAACTCGAAGCCGTTGAGTTCCCGACTGGGTTCCTGGGCGGGCAGGTAGCCCGCGGATACGGCCAGGAGGGCGAACGCCAACAGTGATTTACGCATGGCTAGACTCCAGGTGCGGAAGTATGATCGCTGAGTAGTACGACATAATGCCGGCGTGACAGGTGCGTCGCTAGTCGCGACTGGTCACCCACGCCGTGTACCACAGGTCGAGCAACATCTGGCTCCCGGCGGCCAACCTCCCCAACGTGAACTCCAAGCCCTCCGGGCTGCCCGTGCCTTCGAAGCCGCCTGCTTTGTCGAGCCGGTACGTCTCTTCCACCATCCCCTGCGACTCGTGAATCAGGCCCAGGAAGTCGGCGAAGGGATCTTCGAGAAGCTCTGGCGGTCCGAGCCGTTCGGAAAAGTCTTTGGCGCGGATGCCTGCGCTGCGGACGAAGTCGCCCTCGAAGCGTACCGAGATGTGGTGCGGGTTGGCGGCGTCGGCCACGTAGTGACCCAGCCAGCCTGCATATAATATGATGTTGCCCTCCACCAACTCGGTATCGCCACCGGACGCCAGAAGCTGACGGTACTGACGAAACGCCACCTTCAAGCGCTCGAAGCCCTCGATGGTGATGTACGGCAGCAGACCGACGCGCTCCGGCAGCAGGCTATCCGGATGCACCCCCTTGCGGGCATGCGGGCTGGCCCGGCGCTCGAACAGCATTCGGTAGTAGTCTTAGCGGCTGCGCAGGGTATCCAGATTAACGTGGAGGATCTCCAGTTTGATGAAGTGGTCCGGCTCCTGGGATTCCTTGAGGCTGTACTCTGAGGCGCGGCGCCAACGATCGGGCTCAGGCCCCAGGTAGGCGAGCCGATCCACGGCATCTCTGAAGAACTGCGGCATCTCGTCCGGCAGATGCTCCGCAGCCACCTGGTTGACCAGAACGTGGCCTTCGTCCTGCCAGGCGAGGTTCGGGATCAACACCGCGGGGGCGAGTCCTAGAGAGATCAGGATTGCCGTCAAAGGAACTAGAACCTTCCTTCTACTCATCAGCACCTCCGAAGTCCGAGCGCAGTCATTCTAACAGCACCCACGGCCTCGATAAAGGAACGCTGGCCCACCGCTGATCCAGCGTGGCGGCGGCTCTGCAACCGCCCTACTATTGTCGTTCAATTCTGCAGGCTTGTTTATTCCGACCCGCACACGGCAACCAGTCCCGAATTTGCTCGTAGGAGGTTCAGAAGTATGTCCGTAGAAGGTTCGAACACACCACAACAGCCGGACGCCCAGGCCGGATCCCCGTCGCCGGCATCGTCGCCCGACCCGGAAGCGAGCACCGCGACACCGAGTAAGAAGAAGATGGACCCGGCGCGCCGCATCACGCTCATCGTCCTCGCCGTGGTCGCCGTCGTGTTCATCTGGTACGTGGCTTCGGACCGGATCACGCCATACACGTCGCAGGCCCGAGTCCAGGGGCTGACCGTCCCCATCATGCCCCAAGTATCGGGCTACCTCGTCGACGTCAGAGTCCGGCTTCACGACGTCGTGGAGCCGGGGGACACGCTGATGCAGCTGGACCGGCGCCAATATGAGGTGGCGGTACGGAACGCCGAGGCGTCGCTGGACGCGGCGCAACAACAAGTCGGGGCGCTGATGGCGACGGTGCGCTCGTCGGAGGGCAGGCTCGGCGTCGCCCGGGCGCAGCTCGACCGTGCTCAAAGAAACTTCGACCGGGTGCAGGCCGTGCAAGCGGAGAACCCGGGCGCGCTCTCGCAGGCCGACATCGATCGTGCCGAGACCTCGCTGGCCCAGGCTGTGGAGCGCGTGTCGTCGGCTGAGGCCGACCTGGACCGGGCGATCCAGCAGCTGGGCGAAACCGGGCCCAACAACCCGACGTTGAGAGCGGCCGAAGCGGCGTTGGAGAAAGCACGGCTCGATCTTGGGTTCACCACGCTACGAGCAACTTCTCGAGGGGGCATCGAGAGCTTTCGCCTCGATGTCGGCCAGTTCGCAGCCGCCGGCCAACCGCTGGCCATGTTCGTGTCGACGCACGACGTATGGATCGAAGCGGACATGCGGGAGAACAACATCTCCAACATCAAGGCCGGCGACAGAGTAGAGTTCACCCTCGACGTCGCACCGGGACGAATTTTCAAGGGCACAGTCTCCAGCGTCGGCTACGGCGTCGGCCAGCCCGGCGGCGAGTCGCCGGGAGCGCTGCCGACGGTGGAAGGGGCCAGTGGCTGGCTTCGCGACCCGCAACGCTTCCCCGTAGTGGTGCGCTTCAACGCCGATGAGACCCAGGGTCTGATGAGGGTGGGCGGGCAGGTGGACGTGATCGTCTACACGGATGGCAATTTCATCTTGAACACCATCGGCAAGCTGCGGATCCGGCTGTCGAGCCTGCTCTCGTATGTCCGCTGAAAATGCCGCAGCCGTAGCACCGCTGGCGGCCGGGACTACGGACATCCGAACGGTCCGCATCCTTCGCTACGCCTTCGGCAGCACGCTGGCCATGGCGGTGGCCATGGGCTTCGACTGGCAGCTTTCGTTCTTAGCGCCAGTGCTCGCCGTCAGCTTCCTGGGGACCCCGGCACCCAGACCGGCGATCAAAAGTCTCGTCAGCTTCGTGGCCATCATCTCCGTCGCCTGCGCCGTCGGCTCGGCGGTAGCGATACTGCTCGTACCCTACCCCGTCATCTACCTCCTGGTGTTGGGGTTGCTGCTCTTCCATCTCGCCCTTGCCAAGATGCGAGGCGCTTCGGCACTACTGGTCACCTGGATGCTCATCGCGGTGCTGGTGATTCCCATACTGGCTTCGCTGTCGACGAAGCTGGCGGTTTTGGTGGCAGGGTACATCGTCTTCGGGTCGGCCATCGCCGTCGGCATCGTGTGGCTGGCTCATATCGCGATCC